>JBGSUP010000048.1:0-5747 GCA_041753485.1 Akkermansiaceae bacterium | reverse complement strand
ATCGACGACGACTGGTTCGCGCCGCATCTCGAATTCCGTTTCCCGCGCATCGGCGAGTTTGTCCAACGCGGTGTGGAGGTGGAAATGCGCCACGCCATCGAGCCTTGGCACGTCCTCGGCGAGGAAGGTGGGGCAGGGGCGGCCGTCCGCTATGTGGACAGTTCCGTGGAGCGGATGCAGGTGATGGTTCGCGGTCTAACCGGAGAGCGCCATGTGCTCGCCTGCAACGGCAACAAGATCCCTCTTCATCCCACGGGTACCCACGGCGAGTTCGTCGCCGGCGTCCGCTATCGGGCATGGCAACCACCGAACTGCCTCCATCCGACGATTCCCGTGCACACGCCGCTGGTGTTCGATCTGGTGGATACCTGGAACGACCGCTCGCTCGGTGGCTGCACCTATCACGCCTCCCACCCCGGAGGACGGAGCCATGAGGATTTTCCGGTGAACTCCTACGAAGCGGAGGCCCGCCGCCTGGCCCGCTTCTTCCGCCACGGCCACAGCGGCGGGAAAACCCGGGCCATCGAGCCGCCAGTGAGCCCGGATTTCCCCTTCACCTTGGACTTGCGCATGGTTCCGTGAACCTGTCAGGTGGTTCTGCCGATACGAGGATCTCATGGCTGAAATGTTTCGTTCCACACCCGTCTCACCGCCGCCTCGCGCCGGAGCCGCTGGCGGGCTGTGGAATGAAATGACCGATTCCGCCGGACAGATGCGCCCGCATTGGCAGCATCTCGGCCCCAGAATCAACCGCTGGACCACCGATGAACGGGCCTCGCTCGCGACGGCCGCCAGCCGGATGATCGAGGATCTTGGGACCACCTTCAATGTTTTCAGCGATGTGGGTGGAGCCGGCCGGCCCTACGACCTCGATTTAATCCCGCTGGTCATTCCTGCTGCGGAATGGACCAAGGTTGCCGCCGGGTTGAACCAGCGGATCCTCCTGCTGGATGCGGTTCTGGCTGATGTTTACGGCCCGCAACGGCTCTTGAGCGAAGGCCTGCTTCCACCCGATCTCGTGCACTCCAGCCCGGCATTTCTGCCCTATGCCTGTGGCGTGCAGCCGCCGGGCGGGCGGCACCTGGTGACCATCGGCTGCGACCTCATCCGCCTGGCCGGCGGCAGTTGGTCGGTGCTGTGCGACCACACCGGCACCCCCGGCGGCCTCGGTCAGGTGCTCGAAAACCGCAACGTCATCTCGAATCTCCTGGCCGAACCGTTCGAGTCGATGGATGTGGCGCGGCTGGGCGCTTTCATCGATCTCGAGCGCGAGACCTTCCAAACCACCTCGCTCCGCCGTGGCGAGGAGGCCAACATCGTGTTTCTCACTCCGGGTTTCCGCCATCCCTCGTATTTCGAACACGCTTACAAGGCACGCTTGCTGGGTTTTCCGCTGGTGGAGGCCGCCGATCTCACGGTCCGCGAGCGGCGCCTGTTCCTCAAGACCCTGGGCGGGCTGCGCCGGATCCATGGCGTGGTCTGCCGCATCCATGACGACGAAATCGATCCGCTGGAGAACCGCGGCTCCCGCGACGAGGGCGTGCCCGGCATTGTGGAAGCCTGGCGGACCGGCAATGTGGCGCTGGCAAACGCCCCGGGTTCCGGCTTTGCCTCAAGCCCGGCCCTGCTGCCTTTCCTGCCGAAAATCTGCCGCGAGTGGTTTGGCGAGGAGATGAAACTGCCCTTCGTGGAAACCTGGTGGCTCGGTCAGGCGGAGGTGAGGCGGCGGGTCTTGGATCAACTCCATCGCTTCATCCTCATGTCCGCATCCCCGCATCTCGATCCGCTGCTGCCGATCCAGTGCTCCAGCATGTCGCCCTCCGCCCGCAAGCAATGGCTGGCGGCGATCGAGGAGCGACCCCATGATTTCGTGGTTCAGGCGGATCTGCGCCCTAGCGAGGCACCATCCCTCGAAGCGCGCTCCATCCGCCAGCGGCCGGCGGTCTGGCGCGCATTCACCGTCAACGCTGCGGATACTCCCGTTTCCCTGCCAGGCGGACTCGCACGCGTCGGAAAAAACAACCATCCACCTCAGTTATGGCCTACCCATGCCGGGTTCACCAAGGATGTCTGGATCCCTGACGCGGAGACATCGCCCACGCAGCGGGAAACCCGCATGCACCGACCGACACGCGGCCACCCTGTCGGCGCGTCGGAAGTCCCAAGCCGCATCGCCGAGCAGTTGTTCTGGGTCGGCAGGTATGCAGAGCGTGTCGAACTCGCCACCCGGCTGCTGCGCGTCACCTTGCGCTGCCTCGGCGGTGAGGCCGGCCGCATGCAGCAGGATCAACTCGCCGCATGCCTCGCGCTTTTGTCCAGTTCCGCGCTGATCCCGGATGGGGTGCTCATTCACCCGGCCCGCACGCTCAAGACGCTTTCCAGCCTGATCCACGATCACGCCGCAGGCGGGGGAATCCCGGCGCTGACCCGCTCGCTGCTGCTGAACGCCGCCGCCGCACGCGATCGCCTGTCAGACGACACCTGGCGCTTCTTCAACCGTCTCGAAAATATCGTCAAACCCCCTGCAACCGCACCCGGTGCCGCCGAAATGCTGCGCACGCTTGATACCCTGGTGCTCCACCTCGCCGCCTTCGCCGGGATGCAGGCGGAAAACATGACCCGTGGCCAAGGTTGGAGATTCCTTGAAGTCGGCCGCAGGGTCGAACGCGCGCTCGGCGGACTCAGGCTCCTCGGCACCGCCGCCGCGCGGGGCGATGGCTGGTCCACGCTGCTCGATCCCCTGCTGGAAACCTGCGATAGCGTGATGACTTATCGCCGCCGCCACTTTTCCCGGCCCCAGCTCGAGGGGGTCATCGACCTGATTTTCTTCGATCGCACCAACCCGCGCTCGGTGGCCTTTCAGTTCGGCGTGATCCTCGCCGAAATCCCCCGTTTCGGGGGAAATCCGGAACTCGGTCTCATGCCGCAGATCCAGGATCACGCATTGCGGCTGGGCGCTCGCTTCGATGATCCGAAACCGCCGGATCCATCGGAGTTCGAATTTCTGATCGATTCCCTCGGGGTGTTTTCGGATTCACTCACCCAGCACTTCTTCAGCCACTCCGTGCGCAGGGTCTATTGACATGAAATATCAACTCATCCACCGCACGCGATACAGCTATGAGGGATCGGTGACCGTCTCCCACCATCTCGCTAGACTGGCACCCCGCACCCTGCCTGACCAGCGCTGCCCGTGGCACGAGCTCAAGATCGAGCCCGTGCCGGTCGGCCGCGGCGTGCATGTCGATGCTTTTGGAAACACCGCCGCGTATTTCGAAATCGAAGGCAAACACGAAGAGCTCATCGTCACCGCACACAGTCTGGTCGAGGTCTTCGCCGGCTGTGTGCAGAACCCCGCGGCCACGCCATCATGGGAAGCTGTTCGCGACTCCTGCTATGCCGAAAAACTCACCCCGGGATCTGATGCCGGAATTTTCCGTTTCGCCTCACCGCGAATCCCCGTGGGTCCCGAGTTCGCCGCCTACGCGCGGCCGGATTTTCCACCCGGCCGGCCGGTCCTGGTCGCCGTCATGGCCTTGATGGCCAGGATCCATCAGGAGTTCCGTTTCGACTCCCGGGCCACGGATGTCACCACCCCGGTGGCGGAAGTGCTGAAAAAACGCGCCGGCGTCTGCCAGGATTTCGCCCACCTGATGCTGGCCTGCCTGCGCTCGCTCGGCCTCCCCGCCCGCTACGTCAGCGGCTACCTGGAAACCGCCCCGCCTCCCGGCCAGGCCCGCCTCGTCGGCGCCGATGCCTCCCCTGCCTGGGTCTCGGTCTTTTGCGGCGATGAGGCCGGCTGGGTGGATGCGGATCCCACCAACAACCTCCTGCCCGGCCAGCGCCACATCACCGTCGCCTGGGGCCGCGATTTCTCCGACGTCAGCCCGCTGCGCGGCGTCACCCTCGGAGCCGGCGGCCAGTGGCTCGGGGTGGGGGTGGATGTGATCCCGGTGGACGAAGACTGACGCCGGACCGCCCGCCACGGGAAGCTACCACCGGAACGGAATGGGGGTCATGAGGTTGTGGGTCACGCACAGCAGGCGGGGCTGGCCCATGACTTGGTTTCGCCGGGTTTGTTTTTGAACTCGTCGAGCCTCACACTCTTTTCATCGGATGTCTTGAGACTGATCGAAAAACTGTCGAATGTCGGGAAGAGAATTGCATTCTCCGTGCGATTCGTGATGCGAAGCTGCAGGATGATTGCCTCGGACTTGTGAATCAAATTCGCCGGATTCCGCCATTCTGATTGAGTGACGACTGAAAATTCATGGCCATCGATCACTTTGAAGGCGAGCGGGACGTTCTCGGGATCCGACGAGGCGGAGCCATCGAGCGTGAAGGGCTGGCCGGCCACCACCGTGGCGTCCGCCCCGGCCTGCGGGACGGGCAGGTCGTTGATGTCGAGAAAGACGATGTGCTCGACCCTGAAGAGTCCGGCAGTGTTTGGCACGAAGACCTCGCTGCTGCTGTTGATGGTGGCGAGGTTGGTTAGATTGTAGCGGAAAACGTTGTTGGCATCGCCGACGGCGATGTAGAGCCAGTTGCCCTCGATGCGCATCGCGTTGGGGCCGTTGTTGAGCAGGCCGCCGCTGATGATGTCGTCGATCTTCGCGCCGGTGGTGGGGTCGAAGCGGGTGACGCGGTTCAGGCCCTTGCTGGAAACCCACAGGATGCCGCCGGGGTTGCTGAGGATTTGGTTGCTTCCAGTTGGATTCAGAAAGTAGGAGATGAATGAACCGGTATCGAAATCGCAGAGTGCGCCGACTCTTGAACTTCCTACCATCAGTATGTCATTTCCTAGATTTGGAAGAAATAAAATATCTCTAACAATTAATAGAATACTATTGTCAGAATTGATGATTGTTTCGACAAATACTCCGCTCACGGTATTGTATGATTTTAACACTCTTGTCGTGCCGCATGCCCCGATTATACCGAACACGTAAAGCCGGTTGGTAGGCCCAAATTCCAACGCGTTGGGGCAGTAGAGATCGTTTACGGTCGTGAAATCCCCAGCAAAATCCCCGGTAATTGCGGAGAATCGTTTAACGACATTTGCGCTGTAATCCACCACAGGCAACGCCCCATCCGGACCCTGCTGCATCTGCCTGGGATCAACCAATCCCCCCAGCTTGCGGAGCGACGAAGTTGCCCTTGGGAGCGCCGGTCTGGCCGTCGAAGCGGAGGATGCTGTTGGTGGCGGGGTTGGCGACGAGGAGGTCGTGGGCGGAGAGGGTGGAGAAGAGGAAGAGAAGAGTGAACCGCAGAGACGCAAATGTCGCAAAGGTACGCAGAGGGGTGGTTTTCAGGGTGGGAAGAGGATTGATGATTGAGGATTGTTGATTTTTGATTGGGAAGAAGGAAGAGGTGCGGTTGTCACAAGGGCGAGAAGGGTCGAGGAAGTGCCGGGAGAGAAGTGGTGGGAAATATAACCTTGAAATCCTCCAATTTGAGTGGAGGATTTCGCCTGTGATCGAGCGTTCGGGGTATTTGGAGGAAGTGCGGACGGGGCTGGGGCGCGGGCCGGTGGTGGCGGTGATCGGGCCGCGGCAGTGCGGGAAGACGACCTTGGCCCGGCAGGTGATGGGAAGCGGAGAGGCGGGGTATTTCGATTTGGAGGATCCGGTGGCGGCGGCGGCACTGGAACAACCGATGAGCGCGCTGGCGGGCTTGCAGGGGCTGGTGGTGATCGATGAGGCGCAGCGCGCGCCGGGTTTGTTTCCGGTGCTGCGTGTGCTGGCGGA
>JBGSUP010000047.1:0-1939 GCA_041753485.1 Akkermansiaceae bacterium | reverse complement strand
GTCCAGGAAATGGCCCAGCTCGACCGCGCCCGCCAGGAGCTGGACATGGCCGACGCCGCCCTGCGCACCGCCACCAGGGCGCTGGAGGAAACTCGACTGCTGGCACCTTTTGACGGTCGCATCGCCAACCGCATCGCACGCGAGTTGCAAAACGTCCGCGCGCAGGAGCAGGTGGCCATCCTCGAGGACATCTCCACGCTGGAAATCGAGATCAACATTCCCGAGCGCGACATGATGTTCGGCAGCCGCGGCCTCACGGTGGAGGATGCCCGCGATCTGGTCGAAGCGAAGGTGGAGTTCTCCACGGGGCCGGGCCAACAAATCGACATCCAGCTCAAGACCTTCAGCACCCGCGCCAATCCGGTTTCGCGGACCTTCCTGGTTTCCTTCGCCTTCGAGCCGCCGCCGGACCAGAACATCCTGCCCGGCATGACCGCCACCGTCATGTTGCGCCGCAAACCGGATGCCACCGCCGTGGCTGCGGACGGCAAGCCGCTTCGAATGGTGCCGGTGGAGGCGCTCACCATCCAGTCCGGCGCATCCACCGTCTGGCGGTTGGACCCGGCGAGCATGAAGGTTTCCGCCGTGCCGGTGGAACTTGAATCCATCAAGGGCGGCATCGCCCTGATCCGCACGGAAGCGCTCGCCAACGGGGATGAGATCGTTGCTTCGGGAGCCCGCTTCCTGGCAGAAGGCACACCGGTCCGCCGGATGGAAACCAGGAAACCCTGATCGACCCCAAGATGAATCCTGCGGAAATTGCCATCAAGAACAAGACCGTCACGCTTGTTTTCACCTTCCTGATGGTTGTCGGGGGGATCTTGTCATATATCAACCTCTCGCGCCTTGAGGACCCGGAGTTCACCATTAAGGACGCGCTCATCGTCACCAGCTATCCGGGGGCCTCGGCTTCCGAAGTGGCCAACGAGGTCACCGATGTGATCGAGCGCGCCGTCCAGGAAATGGCCCAGCTCGACCGCGTGACGTCGCGCTCCGAGCGCGGCCGCAGCACCGTCACCGCCACCATCAAGGCCCAATACGACAAAAACTCGCTGCCGCAGGTCTGGAACGAACTGCGCAGCCGCGTCGGCGATGTCCAGCGCCAGCTCCCGCCGGGGGCCACCGCCTCGCTCGTGCTCGATGACTTCGGCGATGTCTTTGGCATTTTTTATGCGATCACCGGCGAGGATTACAGCCAGGCCGAGTTGTATGATGTAGCGAAAATGTTGCGCCAAAACCTGGTGCTGGTGGACGATGTGAACAAGGTCGAGATCTTCGCCGACCAGCAGGAGGTCATCTACGTCGAAATGGCGCGCAACATGGTCTCGCAACTCGGCATCCAGCCGCGCGAGATCGCCGCCGCCCTCGGCGAACAAAACCTCGTCCGGTTTTCCGGCATTGCCGACTCCGGCCCGCTGCGCGTCACCATCGATCCCACCGGTTCCTCGCAGAGCGTCGAGTCATTAGGTGATATCATTATCCGCCAGGCGCGCAGCGGCCCGGAGGGCGACACGCCGCTGATTTTCCTGCGGGACATCGCCACCATCACCCGCGACTACATCGATCCGCCGCACACGCTGCTGCGTTACGACGGCCAGCCGGCCATCGGCATCAACATCTCCACCGTCAGCGGCGGCAATGTCGTTCGAATGGGCGCGGGCGTGGAGCGGCGGATTGAGCAATTGAAGGGGCAGATCCCGCTGGGCGTGGAACTCAACGCCATCTCGTTCCAGGCGGACAACGTCACCGAGGCGATCAACAGTTTCGTCGAGAGCCTCGCCCAGGCCGTGGGCATTGTTTTCCTGATTCTGCTCGTTTTCATGGGCCTGCGCAGCGGCCTGATCATCGGCGCGGTGCTCTTCATCACCATCTGCGGCACGATGATCGTGATGGAGATGCTCAATCTCTCGCTCGAGCGCATCTCGCTCGGCGCTCTCAT
>JBGSUP010000046.1:0-11574 GCA_041753485.1 Akkermansiaceae bacterium | reverse complement strand
GGCAATCGAACAAATCCGGGCCTGGCGGGAATCTCCCAGCTTGCGAATCCTGTGCGATACTCCCGGGGTTTTGGACAGGCTGGGTGAGTTTGCGGTCAACGGAACCGTGCGCGGGGCCTTGATCCACGATGCCAGAATCGCGGCTTGTTGCGTGGTGGGCGGAGTTGGGGAACTCTGGACGGTGGATCGGGATTTCAGCCGCTTCCCGGCGCTGAAAACTCGAAATCCCTTGATCAGCTGAGCCCGGGCAGTCGGGCACCCGCCGCAAGAGGCGAGTCTTCCCTTGGATCCTTGATCCCTTTGTCCCTGGTTCTTTCGGAGGTGGCGCGCTCTTGTCGAGAGCGCATGCCAATGAGGTGCGAAAGCGTGAAGCCAAGAGGAGTCGTTGCAGTTTCGCTTGGACTGGCTTTTCTCCACCCATTGGTCTGCTGCCTCGGCGAGGCAGCGCCACCTTCCCTTCTCCTCCGCCGCAGGCGGTCGGAAAAATTTCCGCAAAAACCCGATGCTTGCGAAAATGGGCCGTTCTGCCAGTTTGCGCGCATGAAACACACTCTTACCGCGATTTTGACCCGCGAGGACGGCGGCTTTGTGGCCCTCTGCCCGGAAGTGGATGTTGCCTCGCAGGGAGCCACCGTGGAGGAAGCCAAGGCAAACCTGAAGAAGGCCGTGGAACTGTTTTTCGAGTGTGCTTCGGAAAGTGAAATCAAGCAGCGCATGGCCAGCGAGTCATACGTTTCCGCAATGGAGGTGCAGGTTGCCTAAGCTGCCGGTGCTTCCCGGGCAGGAGGTCCGCCGGGTGCTCGAATCCCACGGATTCCAACTGGTGCGCCAGCGCGGCAGCCACATGGTGATGCAGAAGAGCGGCGACGAAAGCACGACCACCATCCCCGTCCCGGATCACGCCGAACTGCGCACCGGCACACTGCGCTCGATGAGCCGCCAAAGCGGACTTGGCGTTGAGGAATTCCGCAAATGAAATCTCCCGCTGCCGCTGCCGCTGCCGCAGGCGGTATTGTTACCCATCCGCCGAACTTCAGCAACTCATGAGCCTGCAAGTTGTCGCCCGTTTTTCCGTCATCGACGAATCCGATGACTGGATCGTCGTGGACAAACCCGCGCCGCTCATCGTGCATCCGGCCAACCAGAAACCCGAGCCCACGCTGCTCGGCGGAGTGGAGCATTTGCTGGCCTACGAAATTGAAAACGGCGCCTGCCCGGCCATCGTCAACCGCCTCGACCGCGACACCAGCGGCTTGGTCATCGTCGCCAAACACACGGCCGCCGCGCGCGAACTCGGCATGATTTTCGAGCGCCGCAAGGTGGAAAAACAATACCTCGCCATCGTTACGGGTTGGCCGGTTGCCGATGCATGGGAATGCACCGAGCCGATCCTCCGCGCCGGGGAAATCGGCCCGTCGCCGATCTGGGTGCGACAGATCGTGCATCCCGCCGGGAAACCCTGCCTGACACGTTTCCGCGTCCAGCAACGCATCACGCGAGACGAGGGGAACTTCGCGCTCGTCCGTTGTTTTCCCGAGACCGGACGCATGCACCAGCTCCGCGTCCATCTCGCCCACGCCGGCCATCCGATCGTCGGCGACAAACTCTATACCGGCGATGGGGAGGACTATTTGTCATGGATGAAAACCGGCTGGACCGAGGATCTTCAACAACGCCTGCTGCTGGCCCGCCACGCCCTCCACGCCGCCGGACTCGCCCTGCCAGGGCAGGGCCGGCGTCTCGAATGGCAGGCACCGCTGCCCGACGACCTCGCCGGTTTTCTAACAGGACGACCGTATCAGGAAACTCCCGGCGTGGCCACCTGGAGCCGCCACCACCGATGACCGGGAGAAGACGCGTAATTGCTTCCGCTCATCCCTCCACTCCGCTAGGCTCCCGCCATGACCCGACTGGCCGATCTCGTATCCTTTCTCGACCGCGAACTGCGCGTCGCGGACATCCCCGACTACCCCGGCGCGCTCAACGGCCTGCAACTCGCCAATCAAGGCGAAGTCCATCGCATCGTCGCCGCCGTGGATGCCTCGCTGCCGGTGATCGAGGCCGTGGCGGCCGGCGGCCCCGGCTTGCTCATCGTTCACCATGGCATGTTCTGGCAGGGTGTGCAGCCGGTGACGGGACCTTTTTACCGAAAACTCAAAGTCGCGATGGATGCCGGCCTCGCCGTTTATTCCGCGCACCTGCCGCTCGATATCCATCCCGAGTGGGGAAACAACATCCTGCTGGCCCAATCCATCGGATTGATCGATCCGCAGCCGTTTTTCGAGTGGAAGGGCATCCACCTCGGCCTGCGCGGCGGATGGCGGGGTAGCCGTGCGGAACTCACCCAAGCGCTTGAAAAAGCCGTCGGCGGCAGGGTGCATGCCTGTCGCGGCGGACCGGAAAACGTTTCCTCCATCGGCCTGGTCACCGGTGGTGCCGGCAGCGAGGTAGCCAAAGCCGCCGCCGCGGGAGTGGACACGTTCATCAGCGGCGAGGGCCCGCATTGGAGCCATCCGCTGGCACTCGAACTGGGCGTGAACCTGCTGCTCGGCGGCCATTACGCCACCGAAACCTTCGGTGTCCAGGCCTTAGCCAAGACCATCGCATCGCGTTTCTGCCTGCCGTGGGGATTTCTGGATCAACCCAGCGGCTTGTGAACCAAAGGGCCACCGGGGGAGCGCGTGGAGAAATACGGGTGACGGGAATCGAACCCGTGTTTCAGGCTTGGGAAGCTCACGTTCTACCATTGAACCACACCCGCATGGCAGTCTCGCACGCGCCGAATCCAGCCCGGAATCCATCAGAACTCAAGGGGATTTTGGAATTTCAGTGGTCCGAAACAATTTTGGAAAAGAAGCAGAAAAGACTTGCTAGATCCCGGAGATGGCGGTTTTATCCTCTCGAAAGCGCGGGCATAGCTTAATGGTAAAGCCCTAGCCTTCCAAGCTAGACACGCGGGTTCGATTCCCGCTGCCCGCTCCAGTTGTCCCGTTTGTCACTATTCAACCATCCTGAAACCAATGAAAAAGACCATCTTCTTCGCCACTTTCAGCGCCATGCTGGGACTCATCCCCGCATCCGCTGAAACCGACTGCTTGAAGCTTTCGCTCGCAGTCAAAGCCGCTGTTGCCGCCGAGCAATCCAAGGTTCTTGAAATCGTCGCCGCCGAACTGGCGGCCGCTCCGGGATGCTCCTGTGAGGTCGTCAAGGCTGCCATCGAAGGTTCCGCCGCCGATGCACCGACGGTGGCTTTGATCGTTGAAACCGCGATCACCGTCGCCCCCGATCAAATGCGCCTGATCGCCCAATGTGCCATTGCGGTGGCCCCGGACTCGTTGGTGGAAGTCCAAGCCGTGCTCGCCAAACTTGACCCGAATGCCGGTGAATCCGGAGACAGCGCCAAGAGCGCCAAGGGCGAAAAGGCACCGATTGGCGAAGTGGCCGCCATGCCCAATCCGCTCGATTTCCCCGGCAAGGGTCCTGTCGGCCCGCCGCCAGGCCGCACCCCCTTTGTGTTCCCGATCTTCCCGCCGGTGATCATCAATCCTCCGAATGTTACTAATGTGAATCCGCGCCCTCCTCAAGGTCCTCAAGGCCCTCAAGGCCCTCAAGGCCCTCAAGGTCCCCCAGACAGCATCCTTAACAGGGAAGCCACTTTTTGATTCGCCAAGGTAACTTTTCAGCAGCAACCAGAACCCGCGCCCCCAGCACATCATGAAACGAAACATTCTTCTCGGTCTCCTCGCCGTCTCTTCGGCCTCCGGTCAAGGTCTTTACTATGTCGGCTCCGAAGCGCAGGAATCCCTTCCCATCAAGTGGGTGGTGGGTGCCAGTGCGGTTTATGACGACAACGTCAATCCGGGTTTCGGCGACGAAGAGGACTCCATGGCCATTAACCCCTACGTGGGACTCTCCTTCGTGAACATGACTCCCCAGAGCACGCTGGATGTTTACGCACGACTGGGTTTGATCTATTATTTTGATGCACCCGACGGCATCGACGACGTGAGCAGCCAGTCGCGGGCCGGAATTAACTACACCCATCGGTTCAGCGAGCGCCTGCGGTTTTCCAGCCGCAATTTCATCTCTTATGAACTTGAGCCGGATTACTCATATGGTTACGCTTCATCCCGTCAGACCGGCGAGTATTTCTTCTGGCAGGCCGATAATTCGGTTGGTTACCGGTGGAGCGAGCGCTTGGCCACTTACACCGGTCTCCGGCTGTCTGGAACCGATTATACCGAGATCGACAACAATGATCTTTTCACCTGGGAGCTCTACAACCAGTTTCGTTACCAGCTCAGTCCGCAAACGGTGTTGACCGCCGATTATCGCTATGGCGAGACCGACGGCGATGGTTTGGCGTCGGATTCCACCAATCAGTTCCTGCTGGTGGGTGCGGAACACCGCTTCAGCCCGAATACCATCGGTATCGTCCGTGCGGGTGCGCAGTTCCGCGACGTGGACGCCGGCACCAGCACGACCAGCCCATACTTGGAATTCGCACTCAACTCCCAGATGACTGAGGCATTCCGCATCCGTTCCTACGCCCGCTACGGCATCGAGGACTATGACACCGTGCAGGCCGTCGCTGGCGGGGTGGTCGAATATGACGACCGTCGCACCCTTCGCTTCGGCGTTTCTGGCGAATACACCATCTCGCCATTGCTCTCGCTGTTCGGCGGTGTTGACTACATCCCGACAACCTTTGGCGAGGCCCGTGCCTTGAGCGGCAATCCGACACTCGCCGACCAGGATGAGGACGTCATCAACGCGTTCATCGGCCTGTCGGTCAGGATCAACGATTTCCTCACTGGGACCGCCTCCTACAACTTCACGGATTCGAGTTCGGACATTGACAGCAACCGGGACTACAACCGGAATCGCATCAGCGTGGGTGTCAGCGCCGAGTTCTGATCCCGCGAACCTGCTTTCTGGAACATAAACCCTTGTTTGAACCATTCTTTGACTGATCATGGACTCCCGCAATGTCATCCATTGCGGGAGTCTTTATTTTGACTGGAATTTCTCCCGACCTGTGAAAAACTCACGTTCATGAATCTCTCCACGCCCCAACAAAACGAGACTGCCCTGCACGCGGTGGACTACTGGCAGGTGATCAAGAACCGCTACGGGATCATCCTGCTGACCCTGCTGCTGGTATTCATGACCGCCGCCGTCATCACTTACGTGATGCCCAAGAAATACGAAAGCCAGGCCACCATCGAGGTCAAGCCCCGCCAGGCGGGCATGTCGCCGCTCGGGGCTCAAATGACGGAAAGCTCGGGAGCCGGCCGGATGACGCCCCAGTTCTTCGGAACCGAGTTCGAGAAAATCAAGAGTCGCAACTCACTGAGCAAGGTGGTTGAGAATCTCCAGTTGGTCAACCGCTGGAATGTTGACAAGGAAACGGCGCTTGCCATCCTCAAGGGGATTGTCGGCACCCAGAACATTCGCGGAACGGATCTGATCTCGATCCGCGTGCGCCACACCAACAAGGTGGACGCGCGGGACATCGCCGATGAGGTAGCCCGTGCTTACAAGGAATACCGCAACGAAATCGAAACCCGCGATGCGGAGCGCCAACTCCACGAACTCAACAAGGCCGTTCGCGACCAAGAGGACAAGGTGGAGGAACGCCGCAAGGTGCTTGCGACCATCGTCCGCACCAAGGGCATCATTTACAAGGGAACCGACTCGTTTTACAATTCAGGAGGTGTGGATGACGATGAGGGAGCCCGCAACGCGCTTCAGACTTACCATGAGATCGAGCAGGAAAAGCTGCAGTTGGAGAGCCAGATCAGCAGCCTGCTTAAATATGACAGCGACCAGTTGATGGTTTACGCCGGCGGGCTCAGTCTGCCGGACAACATCATTCGCAATCTTTATCCCCAGTATCAGGAAGCGAAGCGCCAGTTGGATGGATTGAAAATCAGCGGACTTGGGGATCGTCACCCCACGATTCTGGTTGCTGTGGACCAGATCGAAAACATGAAACGGCAGCTTGACGAAGGGGTTGTCAACCTTCGTGCGACCCTCCAGGCGCAGTTGGATCTTGCGACGAACCGGCTCAAGAGCGTGGAGGTGATGAAGGATGAGTCGCGGGAAGAGGCGATCAAACGGGGACTCGATGCCCAGGATTATGTGGATGCCAAGCGGGAGTTCGAGACCGACCAGGAATTGCTTCAGACGATGAAACTCAAGCAGATGGGCGAAACCATCTCACGCAAGATTCCCGGCGAGAGCGTGGAGGTTCATGACGAGCCGGTGATTTCAAACAGCCCGGTAAGTCCAAACGTGACCCTCAATCTGGTTCTGGGCGCGGTGGTCGGGTTGATTTTTGGTGTCGGCATTGCCTTCTTCCTCGAATATCTCGACACTTCAGTGAAGAGCTTGGAGGATGTTGAACGCTATTTGCAAGTGCCCGTGCTCGCGGTGATTCCCAAGGATGTGGGCATCCTTCACAAGCAGAGCGGCATGAGCCCGGATGCCGAAGCATACCGGATTCTCCGCACCAACATCGAATTCAACCGGAAGAACCCGGAGGACAATGCCATCACGGTGGTCTCAGGTGGTGCCGGCGAGGGCAAGTCCACCACCTTGGTCAACCTTGCCTATATCTGCGCCCAGGGTGGTTACACCACGCTGATGATCGATGCCGACTTGCGCCGCCCGCGCCTGCACACGTTTTTCGACATCAACAATTCGGTGGGGCTCACCAATTACCTTACTACCGAACTGATGCTTGAGGACGTGATCCTCCAAACTCCGGTGGACAACCTTTACTTCATGCCATCGGGAATCCTGCCGGCGGATGCCGCGGGGATTCTCAACTCCCGCCGGATGTCCGAACTCATCCAGGACGTCAAGCAGCGCTTCGACCTGGTTCTGGTGGACAGTCCGCCCATTCTCGGGGTGAGCGACGCCTCGGTGCTCGCCAGTGAGGTGGACCTCACGATGCTTGTGGTCCAGCACCGGAAGCTCCCCCGCAACATGCTGTTGCGGGTGAAACAGGCGGTCGAGAACGTGGGCGGACATGTGATCGGCGTGGTCCTCAACAACGTGGACGTCCGCAGTGACAGCCAGTATCAATACTACACCAGCTATTATACCTATTACGCCCCGTCGGACGCACAGCCGGCACCTCCGGCCGCGGTCAATCCCGCGACTCCGGCGAGGCCCCAGGCGGCTGCGGCTCGCGGCGGAGACTCCGAGCTTTATTGAAAACCCAACCTCCAGTCCATATGAAAACCTTGTTACAAACCCTGATGATCCTCGCGTGTGCCGTGCTGCCCCTGCTCGGCCAGATCCAAGTGGGCAAAAGTGTGAGCATCACGGTGCTGGGGGTTCCGTCCGAGGAAAAGGGGCGCATCGACGGCGCTTATCCGGTGGCCGAGAACGGCACGGTGAACATGCCATTCATCGGCCAAGTCAGAGCAGCTGGCTTGAAGCCGGAGAATTTGGCGGCGATTCTCGAGGCACGCTACCGGGGTGCGCAGATTTACCGCAATCCCACTTTCCAGGTGGTTTCCGACGTCGAAGGCGGGGCGCTTGACGAGAACGTGGTTCACATTGGTGGCCAGGTTGGCCGGACCGGCCCGGTCAAGCACACCCGGGGGCTGACACTCTATCAGGCGATCCAGGCTGCGGGCGGGCCGACCCCGTTTGGAACTTTGAAGCGGGTCAAGGTTCTCCGTGCCGGCAAACAGCGGCAGTATGACCTGACCCAGCTGCAATTCATGCAGATTCCGCTTGAGCCGAATGACACGATCGAGGTGCCCCAGAAGCGGCCGTGGGAAACCAAGTAATTCCATCGGACGTTCCGCCACAGAGGTCTCCCGCCCCGGGGGCCTGCCAGCAAATGAGACGCCGGTTGACCCCTGAAACGCCATGCATGTTTCGATCACGGATGCGGTGAAGGGGTTTCCGGTTTCGCTTGTGGCGGTTTTTCTCCTTGGCCAGATGCCGGCGGCGTCGCGTGAACTGCCCGCCGGGCCAATGGCCAATCTCAAGTCGGAGGAATTCAGGGTCCGTGAGAGTGCGCAGGCCGAGATTCTGACCTGGGCCCGCGAGCGGCCCGGGCCGGCGATGGAGGAGCTCTATCGGATGTCGAGATCTGCGGCTGACCCGGAAGTCCGGGAACGTTGCCTCGCCGTGCTGCGTGAGTTGGTCAATAACGAGTATCTCAAGGACGGAGAGGGCTATATCGGCGTCCGGATGCTGGATGAAACCGCCACGATCCCCGGTGATCCAGCTCCCCGAAGTGCGATCCGCGTCGTGGAGGTGGTTCCCGGCTCGGCGGCGCATCAGGCCGGGCTTCAGCTCAATGATCTGATAGTCGGTCTTGATGACAGGATCTGGCGTGATGGACAGGCCTCGTTGCCTTTCATGGAAAAAGTCCGCCAGCTCAAACCCGGCAACCGGATCCGGCTGCAGGTCCTGCGGAATGGCGAAATGGTCGATGTCGCGGTGAAACTGGGCCGTCGCCCGCTGATTCCCGACAACCCGTTCCTTGACCAGGGGCAGGTGGACCTCGAAGCTGCGGAACGAATGGCAAAGGAGACTTACTTCCGCCGCTGGCTGGATCTCAGGAAGGCTGGGCACCCGGATCAGGATATTCCCTGATTTTGGAAATCGACATTCGGGAAAGGCGTGGCACTTTTTTAAGTCATTACGAACTTCTGCTCCGCTTGAACCGCATGATTACTCCTTGGCTCCGAACAGCTTTTTACGCCACCGCCGCCGCGCTGCTGACCTGTTCAGCACCCGCGCAACGGGCGGATTTCAACGAAGTCGGGCGCCAGATGGCGATCATGCTGCAGAACAGCCATTTTGCCCGTCTCCCGTTCAACGAGGAACTGAGCCGCCGGTTTCTTGACAATTACCTCAAGGATCTGGATTTCCAGCGGCTCTACTTCACCCAGCAGGATGTGGACCGCTTCACCGCCGATTACGGAAGCCGCCTTCATACGCTTTTGCTCCAAGGCAACAGCATGGCTGCCGCCACGGACATTTATCGGGTTTTTGAAGCCAGGGTCGAAGAGCGGGTCGCTCAGGCGGAAAAGCTGCTCAACGGCACTGAATTCGATTTCACGAAGGATGAAGATGTGATGTTGAGCCGCAGGAACGCCCCGTGGCCAAAAAGCGACAAGGAGGCCGCCGATCTCTGGAGGCGGCAAATCAAGGAGGCTGTGCTTGGCGAAGTCCTGCGTCGCGAAATGCTCACTAAACTCGCCAAGGAGCAGAGCAAGACGGATCCGGGTAGTGATGACCGCAGTCCGAAGGAAAAGGTTTCCCTGCGCTATAAGCGGTTCCTCAGCAGCATCAAGGATGTGGATGATGAGGAGATCGCCAACTATTTTCTCAGTTCAGTGGCGCGTGCCTACGATCCGCACACGGATTACATGAGCTTCCGCGAGATGAATCGTTTCAAGGACGGGATGAAGAACGAGCTCGTCGGAATCGGAGCCCTGTTGCAGGCCGAGGAGGATGGGGCCACCAAGATCATGGGCATCGTCGTTGGCGGCCCTGCCGATCGCGAGGGCACTCTCAAGCTGAACGACCGGGTGGTCGCGGTGGACACGCTCAACACCGGCAAGCCCGGGGACATGACCGATGTCATGTTTATGAAGATCGACAAAGTGGTCGATCTGATTCGTGGCAAGGAAGGCACCCCGGTGGCGCTCAAGGTGGAGCCCGCCGTCGGCCCCGCCGGGGGAACCCGGATTGTCGTCATCCAGCGTGGCAAGGTGGAAATGAAGGACGAACAGGCGAGCGGCGAGTTGATTGAAATCAAAACCGGCAAGGACGAGTTCCGGCGCCTTGGAGTGATCACGCTGCCTTCTTTTTACGCGGATTTCGATGAAGGCAAAGTTCGCTGCTCAGTCGATGTCGAACGGATCCTCCGGCGACTGGTCGAGGAGAAGATCGACGGACTCATTCTTGATCTCCGCAACAATGGCGGGGGATCCTTGGAGGAGGTCCGGCGCATGACGGGGTTCTTCATGGATCGGGGACCGGTCGTTCAGGTCAAGAACACCTTGAGCCAGGTCCAAGTCAAGGATTCGGAGAATGGCAAGCCGATCTACGGCGGCCCGCTGGTGGTCATGACCGACAAGAGCAGCGCCTCCGCCAGTGAGATCCTGGCGGGTGCCCTTCAGGATTACAACCGGGCCGTGGTGATCGGTGATTCATCCACCTTTGGCAAGGGCACCGTCCAGCAGCCGATGGACATTGGGCGCATGCTGCCGCTGTTCTCCGTGAGGAACCGTGCCGGATTCCTCAAGGTGACCATCCAGAAGTTCTACCGGCCGTCGGGTTCATCCACCCAGATGGATGGGGTGGTTTCCGATTTGGTCCTCCCGAGTTTGATGGATGCGCTGGAAATTGGAGAGGCTTTCCTGGATCACGCGCTGCCTCACGACCGGATTCGTCGCGCCGCGGATTTCAAACCCTTGGACCCTCAGGCCCTTTTCATTCCCCGGCTCAAGGAGTTGAGTCAGGAGCGACTCAACTCCTGCAAGGATTTTGGCTACGTGATCGAGGATGTGATGAAGGCGAAGGAGCGACTCAAAACCAACAAGGTCTCCTTGAACAAGGCCACCCGTCAGCAGGAGCTTGCGGAGTCGGATGCCCGGCAGAAAGAACGCAATGCCGAGCGCCGCGAGCGTTTCCAGATAATGGCCAAGGCGGATCAGGAGAATCTCAGGTTTTTCAGGATCACGCTGGATGATCTCGAAAACGGCGCCAACCTCAAAACCTATGATCCAGCCGATGAGACCGGTTCCTACATGCGGCGGGCCAAGGATGAGACCGAGGACCTGGATGAAACCCCCAAGTGGCCCACCGGGCTGGATCCCGTGAAACGAGAGGCCCTTGCCGCATTGCGGGATCTGGTGGACCTATCCGAGAACGCCAGATTAGCCGGCTTGATCAAGTAATCTCACAGGCCAGGGCATCACGATGTCGGATATCACCGCGAACCTTGCTGAAATCAAGGAACGGATCCGTGGAGCTTGTGACAGGGCGCGCCGCGATCCCGCCTCCGTCGAGCTCATCGCCGTGTCAAAAACCTTTCCGGCGGATGCCGTTCGCGAGGCGTTTGAGGCGGGACACGATGTTTTTGGCGAAAGCCGCCTGCAGGAGGCGGAATCCAAGATGGACATGCTGCCAGGCTGCCTGCACTGGCATTTCATCGGCCGCGTGCAGCGCAACAAGGTGCGGAAAATCCTGCCTCGCTTCGAGGTGATCCATGCCGTCGATTCCCTGCGTCTTGCGGTTTATGCCGACGAGGTCGCCAAAGAGCTGGGACTGTTTCCCAAGGTGTTCCTGCAGGTCAACCTTGGCGGTGAGGAGACCAAGGGCGGATTCGAAGAGGATGTGATCCGCGCTGAATTCGAAAACCTGCTCTCGTTGGAGCGCATTGAAGTGCTGGGCCTGATGTGCATCCCTCCCCCGGGCCCCGATGCCGGGTCATCACGTCCCTGGTTTGCCGCCTTGCGCGGCTTGCGCGACTCGCTGGAGCGCGACACCGGCGCCTCGCTGCCTGCCCTGAGTATGGGCATGAGCGGCGAT
>JBGSUP010000045.1:0-3207 GCA_041753485.1 Akkermansiaceae bacterium | reverse complement strand
ACCTTGGCGTGGCCCCAGGCGAGCAGGCGGTTGAGGTTGCCGAACGACGCGTGCATCCGGTTGTAACTTTCCGGGCCGATGGAAACGACTTCCACCGTGCATCCCGGCGTGGCGCGGATGATGGCGGCGAGTTTGCGGATGCGGGCGGCGCTGGTCACGCGTTTCGAATCCATGATGCCGGCCGCGATCAATTGCCGGGCAATCACGGCATCGGTGAAAACGCCGGCGACCACCAGCGGACCGAAGAAATCGCCCTTGCCGCTTTCGTCGATGCCGAAGTGCGGCTCGAACTTGTCGGGCTCCAGGACTTCCTCGTAACCCAGCCGCGCCTCACCGAGAATTTCGGGTTCGAGCGTGAAACGGATGAAATCCTCCGTGCCCCTGCCCTGCACCAGCACCTTGGGACCTTTCTGATAGACGGTGACGTTCAACTTTCCCTTCCGTGCCGAAAACAGCGCGTGGGGTTTCGTTTCGAAATCGTATCCCTGCTCCTCCAGCACCCGGCGGAGTTTCTCTGCCTGATCGGAGGTGAGCGCAGCGGTGTGGGTGGTCACGGGCTGGCTCACTTCTGCGGGATCGAGTCGTAGATCTGCTCCAGGGAGAGCACGGTGAAGGCGGTGACGAGCACGGGGTTGGATTCCATCCAGCGGCCGTTGTCATTGACCCATGAGCCGTCCTCGCGCTGGGAGGCGAGCAGTTTGCCGGCAAGTTCGTTGCGCCAGTCGGCCTGCTTGCCGCCTTCGAGCGGAAGCATGCCGACGTTGGCGGCGGAGAGGGCCTTGGCCATGGTCTGATAGTAATAATACAATCCCTGTCCGCCCATGCCGGGGTTTTCATCCAGGGTGTAGTTTTTGCCGAGCCATTCCTTCACGGCGATGACACGCGGGTCATCGGCGCTGAGTTTGGCGTAGATGAAGGAAAGCAGTCCGGCGTAGGACATCGAGCCATAGGAGCGCAGCGCGGTGCGGCCCTCCGGGTTCTGTTCCTCGCCGGCCTTGGACTCGAAGGGCGAGTAGGCGAAGCCACCCTTGTTTTTCGGATCGTTGGAGGCCCACAACTGGTCGTTGGTTTCCTCCAGGTTTTGGCAGCGCGAGAGGAATTTCACGGCGGCATCCCAATCGAGATCCGGTTGCTCGCCGAAGTTGCCGTCCTCGACGACTTTTTTGGAGAGTGCGAGGGCCTCGATGGCGAGATAGGTGTTGGAGAGATCGGTGTGGGATGGATCCGAGCCGTAGCCGACGCCGCCGTCGTTCGCGTTGTCGGTCTCCTTCTTCCGGCCGATGTCCCACTGGTTGTCGATGAGGTGCTTGCGGGCCTTGACCACGGCGGGCTCGAAGTCCTTGCGTCCGGCGGCCATGAGGGCGGTCACGGCGGTGGCGGTGTTATAGACCGAGAGGCCGCGGTTGTAGATCCCGCCGTCGTCCTTTTGCTGGGCGAGCAGCCAGGCGAAGCCTTTTTCGATGTGGGCGGGAAACGGTGCGGTGCGGTCGAGATTCGGATCGCGCACCGCGGCATTGAGGGCGAGCGCGGTGAAGGCGGGGAGTTGGCCGTCGTCCCAGTGGCCCTCGGGCTTTTGCCGGGAGGCCAGCCATTGGTTGCCACGCGCGATCGACTGGCGGATTTCCTGGCGGATCGACTCGTAGCGGTTGGGGTTTTCTGGCGCGGCGGTGGCGAATGAGGCCGCCGCAAGAAAAAGTGAGGTGAGATGTTTCATGGTTTGGGAAGTGTGCGTGGGTTCGGGTAAGGAGCGATGATCACGGTAACATTTGTTCCGGTGGCGGGGACGCGATTTGGAAAGGGAACCCAGACGGTGTCGTCAAGGCTGTCTTCGCCGGGAAAATTAATCAGTGCGGACGGGGCGATGAAGATCGCGGCGATGTCGCCCGAGATTTCCGGGGCGTATTGGCCGTCCTCGACGAAGGATCCGCCGTAAACCCAGGGTCCGGCAGGCATCGCGGTGGTTTTGACGGAATGCTGGATCCAATCGTTGATCGGAAGGCGGCGGGTTTGATCACCGTCTTTCCACTCCACATCGATGGCGATTCGGGCTCCGGCCTTGATCTCGGCGGGAACCTCGGGGAAATTGCCGGAAGCGCCGCCGCTCGCGCTGGGAAGCGGATAGAGTTCGTGGGACGCGGGATAGCGCAGCAGGGTGAAGGCGAGATTGAGATGGGTGGGGGATATGTCGGTGACCAGCAGCGATTCATGAATTTTCCCGTTCGCATGAACGACGATGAATTCGAGCAGTCCCTCGGTCATGTTGACCGTGCTTGGAAAACGGATTTCGCGGGTTTTTCGATCGAAGGTGACCCCGCCGATGCGAAAGCGGGATGCGTCGATTTTCTCAATCACCGGTTTCACGGCCTCCATTTTCTGGTCCGGCGCGGGCAGCGAGCCCGGCTCGACCGGAGCGCGGTCCTGGGCCGGGAGCGCCTGAATGGTGACAAGACCGCAGAGCGCGGCCACGCGGAGAAGCGGTAGGGAATGGGCGCGGCCAAGGTGCATGAATTCAGGCATTGGGATCATCATAGGCGGGGATTTTAGATAGTGCAAACCGGGGGCTAGTCTGGCGGATGGTTGAGGCGGGTGCCAAGTTCGCGCCACGCTTGCTGCGGAATCAGGTTTTTTCCGGGTTCCACCACCCCTTCCCCTTCTTTGAGGGGTGCGGCGGTTGAGACCGGGCCGGTGCGGACCAGGTAGCCACGAACGAGCTTGAAAAGCGTCTCCACGACATCGGAATGCAGGGTTTCCGGCGTGCCCACCGTGAAGGAGATCACTTCGGTGGAACGAGCGTCGGCGGCGGACCCGGCGAGCCAGAGTGCGACCGGTGCCGGGCCGATGGAGCTTGGAATGTCGCGTCCGGAAGCCAGAACGACGCTGATTTTCAGATCTCCCGCAGAAGCCTGCTCGATCTCGCGGGCGACATTTTCCAACACAGGACCCAAGATGGCAGCCGTCGTTTTTCCAGTCCCGGCGTGAAGGGTGATGGCGACAGCTTGCCGGGGTTCCTGGACCGGTTCCGGGGGCATCGCCTCTTCAGCCGGCTTGGGAACGGCGACCACATCATCCGGATGATCCGCCGGTGGCAGGGAGAACTCCACCTTCGCCCGGATGGCCGCGAGCTTCGAATCCGGGGGAGGCGTCAGGAAATCACTGTCACGCGTGCCATGCCACCACGCGCCGGCAACGACGGCCAAACAGAGCAGG
>JBGSUP010000044.1:0-7269 GCA_041753485.1 Akkermansiaceae bacterium | reverse complement strand
GAATACTCCCGGAATGAACAGCGCGACATGTCCCGCTACTCGGTTTGCCGTGCGATCCACATGGCAGGCCAAGGCCGGCTTGATGGACTGGAAGCGGAAATCAGCCAGGAACTCGCCCGCACAAGCGGCAAGGCACCGTCCGGCTTCTATCTGCCGCACAGCGTCCTGATGCAGTCCCGCGCCATGTCAGTGACCGGCGACGCCGGAATCTATGGAGCCAGCGCCGTTGCAACCAACATCGGCGGTTTCATCGAAGCACTTCGCCCGATGCTCGTCTGTGCCCAAGCCGGTGCAACGATCATGTCTGGTCTAACTTCCAACGTCGGACTTCCCCGCCACAAGGCCGCATCAACGGCGACGTGGAAGGCTGAGAACGCGGAACTCGACGAAAAGACTCAGGAGATCGAACAGCTCTTGCTCACTCCGAAACGGATTGGCGCATGGACGAAGCTCTCCAAGCAACTCGTCGTTCAATCCTCGCCGGACGTGGAAACTTTCGTCCGTCGCGACCTGATGGAAGCGATTGCCGTCGGTTTCGATTACGCCGCGATCAACGGCACCGGAGCCGACGACCAGCCCCGAGGTATCTTGAACACCTCCGGTATCGGAAACGTGGCCGGCGGAACGAACGGACTTGCTCCGACGTTTGCCCACCTCAACGCGCTTGTCGCGGCCGTAGCCAATGCCAACGCGCTTGCAGGCCGCCCAGGCTTCGTTTTCAGCACGAAGGTTGAGGCCAAATTGCGCGGCACCGTCAAAGCGCCGCTGACGGAAACCCTGATTCTCGACGAAGGACAAACCTCCCTCGCCGGTCAACCTTGGCTTTCCTCCAATTCGGCACCCGACAACCGCACCAAAGGTTCATCGTCCGGCGTGTGTTCCGCGATCATCTTCGGAAACTGGCAAGACCTGATCCTAGCCAGTTTCGGGGGCGGTGTGGACGTGGTGGTTGACCCGTACACGCTTGCCACGACCGGGCAGACCCGCGTGGTGGTGAACAGCCTCGCCGACGTGGGAATCCGCCGCGCCGCATCGTTCGCGGCCATGCTCGACGCCTTGACCGCCTGAACCATTTCGTGACAGCGGATCGGCTTTCCGCTGTCACGTTCCGGCCCGCAGAGGATGGCTTTCACGGTTCTCCCCTCTGCGGGTTTTTTTTGAAATATGAAACCGCCAGTCTATCGGATTTTCGGGAAACCGGGTTGCGTGCAAGTCGTCTTGCAGGCCAGGCACCATGAGACGAGCGAACTGATCGACCCGACCGAACTCGAACCATTCCGCGCCAAGGTGGCAATCAAGACGCCTTGGACCTTCGACATCCGCGCCGGCTCGAAAATGCTCCTCACACCCGAGGCCGCCCGCTTCATGATCCGAGACGCCACCGTCGAACGGATCGAGGAACCGCCCTTGATCCCTTGGCGGGAAGCAGAGGCCGCAGAGAAGGAACCCTTTCGCGGGTAGGACCCGCATTCATGGAAAATGGAGAGTGGCCCCGCCCGGTAATTTCCACCCGCAGCAATGCGGCACCGGGCGGGGTTTTTCGCGCCCCGCGCCTCGCCCGCGTGGGAGGATGGATCTTGACGGCCGGCGGGGATAGTGGCACCACTACCGCGCCGTTGCGCAAACAGCGGCCAGCATCGAACTCCGGGAAGTAATGACCCCGGCGCTGGAAACATCGAACATCGATTTAACGGTGATGCCGTGGAACCTTGGGAGTCATTCCCCAAGGTAGGTTTTTGCGAACCGGCCACGGCATCACCGTTTTTCGTATCCAATGAAAACCATAGAAAAACTGACGGTATTCGCCGTTGTTGACGGCGGTTTCGTCGTATCGGTAAAGATTCCCACACCGTGGAAGAAATACTTCGAAGCCACACACTGGCGGAGGTACCTCGACGGGCAAATTGAGAGCTGGCACGGTTGCGCCATGGCGGCCATACGAACCGGAGAACCGGAGCTGGTAGCTTTGGGAGCCAAGGCAGGGCTTTCCAGATGGGAAAAGGACAGGCCCGCACTTGAATCGTTTCGTGGTCATCGGCTCGAACCGATTCAACTTCAATTCCGGCACGATCCTGCCTGTGAATGGGGAAGGCTTGGAATGGCCATCGGAGTATCGCCGGTGAAGCTCTTGCAGGCCGCGCTTGCCGTCCGCTATGAGCAAGCCATGGAATTTGAGGCTCTCGACCGCTTGGGAAAGATCATTCAGAACCTTCTTCCGTGCCCAAACTGCGGAAGCCCAGGGAGACTCTTCACCGACTGCCCTCGCCCCGTCACCTACTGCCCGAAATGCGACGGGATCCGCTTTTATGGAGACACCGGCGTCGCCGCGTCATGGGAATGGAACTTCTACGCCCGAAGTAGGATTGTGCCGTTTCCAGCAACCCGCCGCCTGAAATAACTTCGAAGTGATCCGCCCCGCTTGGATCCGTCCGAGCGGGGCTCTTTCGTGCCGTGTTAGGCCGGTTTTCCGATACCGTTACCTTGCGGAAATCACCTTGAAATCCTGCTAGGCTTTTCGCCTTTGTAACTCATTGAAATGAAGTGGGTACCCCGGCTTGGACTCGAACCAAGGACCAATTGATTAAGAGTCAACTGCTCTACCAACTGAGCTACCGAGGCATTGGACTTGTTCATGGAGGAGTTTTTGCCTTCCCCAGCGCTTGAGCTTACATCGCCCCTGCCGAGCGAGGGGTAGCAGAGTCCTCACCGGGATCAAGGGCAAATTTGGGAAGTTGGCGCGAGTGAGTTTGTGGGGACATGCTGTCCGCGGAGTTTTCGAATGCCGCGGACCCGCCGCACTTCGAGGTGGAGGGAGTAGCGGCGGTATTCTGCCGCGCGGGCGACTTCGGGGTGGCCAAGTGCTTTGGCGCACACCAAGCGCAGTGGGATGCTGATTTGATTCGCATCGTCTTGCGCTGATTTTTCGCTGGTGTCGCGAGCCGCTGGCGGCATGCTCGGCTGATGATAATCCGATCCCGATTCCTGATGATCCTGTTTCCGGCGGTGTTGGCATCCACGTTGATCCAGTCTGCCATGGCCCAGCTTCCCACGCTTGATGAGCCGCCATGGCTCGGATACTTTGCTGCCCATGAGAATCTCCGCTTCCGATTCGGCATCACATCCCTCGGCCAAATGATCCTCACCCCGGTGGGATCCAAAGGGCCTGTCTCAGAAGAGGTCGCGATCAAGATCGACCCAACCATCCTTGAAACCGAACCCGGTGGCAAGGTCACCGCCAAGCGTTTGATCCCCGAGTCTTTGGAAACCGCCGACTCAGCTACGGCCGAATTCGAGAAGACCGTGTTCCGCGGCAAGGTCACCGGAGAGAAGTCCTTCGAAGTCACGGTAGAGCTATCCCGCGGCTTCATCTTGATTGGTGGACGCATTCTTGATCCCGGCCAAAACAGGAATCCACTCCAGTTCACCATTTCGGCTGACATCCCTAACCTCTATCGCAATAGTGAACCGAAGGATGAGGGCGATGGTGATGGCGACGACACCCGGGATGCGGAACGCGAACTAAAAAGGAAGGAGAAGGAGTTCATGAAAAAACTCCGGGCCGACCGGATTTCGCTGAAATGGACGGATGGCAAGCAACTGAGACACGACCTGACTGAAACCGTGGATGTGAAATCCAAGGAAGTGAACGGGCCGGGGATCGCCGAACTGGAACTGGAAACGGGAAGCTTTGCGGGTCGCAAAGTCCAATTCACCGCCTCGCCCCACTCCGTGATGACCCTCTCGGATGCGGAGCTCTCCCCGCTTTACAAGGGCTTCAAGGTGGTTTGGACAGCGGATCCCGCCAAAGATCCCGATGGCAAGGCACGTCTCGCCATCGGTGTCCGGTGAGGTGTGTCTTGGAGAGTGCAAGGTCACACGGGTCCTCGGCTCAGGAATCCTGGACGATCCCCTCAGCTTGACGCGGTGGGGAGGGGGGCGATTCGAAACCCGCAGACTCAAGGATTCAGGAAAATTCATCTTTTTGTTCGGTCGAACATCTTTTTTCTTGCGCTCCACACCGTGTCGGCTCATACCACTGCCACCTAACCCCACACACATATGGCCGCCAAAGTATCCGCTGAAGAATCCGCCTCCGAAAAACTCCAGGAAGCCCGCAAACGCAACCTTGACCTCGCCATCTCCCATATCCAAAAGGAATTCGGTGAGGCCGCCATCATGCGACTCGGAGATGGAAACTGCGTCGATGTCGATGTCATCCCGACCGGCAATCTGCTGATTGACCGCGCGCTCGGCGTCGGCGGTTTCCCCCGCGGCCGCATCGTCGAAGTGTTTGGCCCGGAATCCTCCGGCAAGACGACCCTCACCCTCACCGCCATCGCCCAGGCTCAGAAGCGTGGCGGTCTTGCGGCCTTCATCGATGTCGAGCATGCCCTCGATCCCCAATACGCCCGCAAACTTGGCGTAAACCTCGATGACCTGCTGATTTCCCAGCCATCCTCCGGAGAGGAAGCTCTCCAAATCTGCGAGGCCCTCGTGCGATCCAATGCGATCGATGTGATCGTGCTCGACTCGGTCGCGGCGCTGGTCACCAAGCAGGAACTCGACGGCGAAATCGGCGACTCCACCGTGGGTGCCCAGGCCCGGTTGATGAGCGCGGCGATGCGCAAGCTCACGGCCTTGATTTCCAAGGCCCAGACGGTCTGCATTTTCACCAACCAGATCCGCGAGAAGATCGGGGTTATGTTCGGCAATCCCGAAACCACCCCTGGCGGCCGTGCGCTGAAGTTTTTCGCCTCCGTCCGTGTCGATATCCGGCGGATTGGCCAGATCAAGGCCACCGACGGCACCGTTACCGGCAACCGCACCAAGATCAAGATCGTTAAAAACAAGGTTGCCCCGCCCTTCACCGAGGCCGAGTTCGACATCATGTATAACGAAGGGATTTCCTCCACCGGTTCGTTGCTCGATCTCGCACTGGAAATGGAGATTGTCCAGAAACGCGGCTCCTGGTTCTCCTACAATGGCACCCAGCTCGCCCAGGGCCGCGATGCCGCCAAGGAACTGCTCAAGGGCGATGCGGCGCTTTACGCGGACCTCGAAGCCAAAGTCAAAGAAGGTCTCGAAGCCAAGAGGAAAAAATAACCCTCAGTTCTGAAATGGAAACCACGAAGGTCACGAAAAAGCACGAAATGAAGCCGATTCGCGGGCGATGAGGACATCACCTGAAGGGTGAAGTGTCGTTTGCTTCCAACTCTTTGATTTTCGTGAACTCCAGTGTCTTTCGTGGTTCCTGGTTTCCATTTTTGAACTAATCGTGGTTTCCGCTTTCCTCTCCAAGATCACATTTCCGGGGACACGAAAGAACCTGCGGCCGCGCGGATGGCCCGCCACAGCGGCGGCCGATGATCGCCGTCACAGCCGTCGCCACTGGTTGCCGTCCCGGGCGAGCAACTCGTCGGCTTCCTTCGGACCCCATGAGCCGGCGACGAATTCGGCCATCGGCGGCGGGTTTTCCGACGCATGCCAGGCGTGTTCGATGTGGTCGATGAACTTCCACGCTTCCTCCACTTCATCGCGGCGGGCGAAGAGGGTGGCGTCGCCGGCGATCGCGTCGAGCAAAAGCCGCTCGTAGGCCTCGGGAGAGGATTTGCCGAAGCTGGTGGCGTAGTGGAAATCCATTTTCACCGGTTCGAGGCGCAGGTTGTTGCCGGGGATTTTGGAAACCATGCGCAGCGAGATGCCCTCGTCCGGCTGGATGCGGATGGCGAGCACGTTGCCACCGGGGATGCCATTGCACGGTGTGTTGAAAAGAACGCAGGGCGCGTCCTTGAAGTGGATGGATATCTCGGTGGACTTCTTCGGCAGGCGCTTGCCCATGCGGATGTAAAACGGCACACCGCTCCAGCGCCAGGTGTCGATGAGCAAGCGAACCGCCACATAGGCCTCGGTGTCGGACCCGGGTTCGACCCGGTCCTCCTCGCGGTAGCCGGGCACCGCATTGCCATCCACATGGCCGGCGGTGTATTGCGCGCGGACGACATTGGCGGCGACTTTTTCCGGCGTGTCCCATTGGCGCAGCGAGCGGATGACTTTGACCTTTTCGTCGCGCACGCCATCAGCCGTTAGATCGGTGGGCGGCTCCATGGCCACCAGGCTGAGGAGCTGGAGCAGGTGGTTCTGGACCATGTCGCGCAGGGCACCGGCGGTGTCATAATAGGCACCGCGGCCGCCTTCCATGCCGAGGTTTTCGGCGCAGGTAATCTGGACGTGGCTGATGTATTTGCTGTTCCAGAGCGGTTCGAAGATGGCGTTGGCAAAACGCAGCACCATCAGGTTCTGCGCGGTTTCCTTGCCGAGGTAGTGATCGATCCGATAGGTGTCCTTTTCCTCGAAAGTCGCGTTGACCACGTCGTTGAGATGGCGCGCGGTGGCGAGGTCGGTGCCGAAGGGTTTCTCGACGATCACGCGGGCCCAGCAACCTGCTGTAGCCTGGCTGAGTCCGGCGTTTTTCAGGTGGATGAGGATTTCATCGAAGAATTCCGGGGCGGAGGCGATATAGAACAGGCGGTTGCCCTTGCCGCCGCGGACGGTGTCGATGGCGGCGAGCTTCTCCGCAAGGCTGCGGTAGCCCGCATCGTCGCCGAACTCGGATTGGTGATAGGAAACCGTCTCGATGAAGGGATTCCACACGAGTTCGTCATGCCCGGTGCGTGACACCTTGCGGTTGATCGCCGCAAGACCGGCGCGGAACTCGGTGTCGGATTTCTCGCGCCGTGCGAAGCCGATGATTTTCACGCCGGTCGGCAATTCGCCATCCACCGCGAGATTATACAAGGCGGGAATGAGCTTGCGGTGGGTGAGGTCGCCGGTGGCACCGAAGATGACGACCGTGCACGGCTCCGCCAACGAACGGGCGACAAGGTCTTCGCGGAAGGGGTTCATGGCACAATATTGAATTTTGAATTTTAAATTATGAATGAAATGGAGCTGCGCCAAGGCACTTCGAATCCAACATTCAAAATCCAACATTCAAAATCGCGCCTCTTCCGCCAAAAATGTGGGTGGAAACCGGTGTTTGTTCGCCGCGAAGCGGCGGGAGCCTCTTCAAAGTTGTCCACAACAGTCCGATTCGAGAATGGGTCTCTAACTCGTCGGAGATGCGGACTGTTGTGGACAACTTTCTCTTCCATGCGATTTGGCGGACAGGGCTTCGATCGGGGGCGGAAAAATGAGGTGGTGATGAACCGGCGAGTTCTGGCAGACTTCGTTTGCTACAACTAAACAACCAGCGCCCCGCCGATTCACTTC
>JBGSUP010000043.1:0-12946 GCA_041753485.1 Akkermansiaceae bacterium | reverse complement strand
CGACAAAGGCTCCAGCATCGCAGCCTCGCCCCAGGTCATCGCGTCCGGCATGCGGTGGCAGTTGCGCGCGGGCACGGCGACCAGTTCCGCAAAGCCGCCGTCCAGATGCGGATCGCAGCTCGCCGAGCCGAAGTAGCGCATATTTTCGCAAAGATTGTAACGGCCGCTCCGGCAATGCCGGCACTGGCCACATGGCTGCGACGGGTCGATCACGACCCGCTCGCCGATGACAAAGCCGCTTACGCCCTCACCGGTTTCCACAACCTCGCCCGCAAATTCATGTCCGAGCGCGAACGGACGTTTCGGCACGAAATTTCCGACACGCCCGTGGCTGAAGTAATGCACGTCCGACCCGCAGATGCCGACCCGCCGCACTCGCACAAGCACTTGGCCGGACTGTGCGCCGGGCGTCGGCAGTTCGCCACGCCGGAGGTCTTCTTTGCCGTGGAGGATGAATGCGCGCATGGGGATTGGGTTGGTAAACGAACTGGCGGCATGCCGGATCACCCGCAGAGGATTGCCGAACTCATTCGTCTGCGGACCGGTGCCACAGGTCAAGGCGGATGTCGCCGGACAGCACCGGCTTTGTCAGCACCTTGCCGTGGCGGCCAGGTCCGGTCCGGATCTGGCCTTGGGATTTCCGGTGAAATCAAATGGATCGGAATTCATTGGCGCATATCCGCAATTTAAATACGCTCAGGCGTATTCCTTTCTGAAAGATTGGGGTGTAGTTCACCCTAATATCCCATACATCATTTCTTGTTCCATCGCCCAAACCCACATTCGATTCATGAATTCACCGAAATCACCCCGCTTCCGTTCTGGCCGCGCACTCCTTGCCGTGCTGGCTTTGCTGCCTGCGGCAACTTCCTCTGCCACTGAAATCCATCTGTCTCCGGCTGGGAACGATGCCAATCCCGGCACTGCCGCGCAGCCGGTGAAAACGCCGCAAGCGGCGCAAGTCCGCGTCCGCTCGCTGATCAAGGCCGGCCTGTCCGAACCGGTGGATGTGATTTTCGCCGCCGGCAATTACGTCATGGCCGCGCCGCTCGAACTGCGGCCGGAGGATTCCGGCACGGCAACCTTGCCGATCACCTGGAAGGCGGCGGCCGGTGCGGAGGTGGTTCTCAGCGGTGGCAGGCAGATCACCGGCAAGTGGACCAAGACTGGCAAAGGCGTCTGGCACACCGGCCTCTCCGGCATCGGCCTCGGTTCGGACCAATGGAATTTCCGCCAGTTGTTTGTCAATGGCAGCCGGGCGACGAGAGCCCGTTTTCCCAACGTCACGGAGGCCAATCCGTTTCTCTACGCGACCGGGGGCGGTTTTGATCACGTGATCGTCAAGCCGTCCCTGATCAAAGAGAGCTGGGGCACTGCGGCCGATGCCCAGATCAACATCGTTCCCCAATCGAGGTTCTTCAACCAATGGAACACCGTCACCAAGGTCGATCCCAAGACGGGTCGCATCGACATCGCCGACAGCGAGCGGCACCGCCTCATCGACAAGGGAAGCTGGTTCTGGATCGAGGGCGTGGTGGAGGAGCTGGACGAGCCCGGCGAATGGTTCCTCGATCCGAAAACCGGACGCTTGTTTTACATGCCGCAGCCCGGCGTGGATCCCAACACGCTGGAAATCGTCGCACCCTGCTTGAACCGCATCGTGAATCTGAAAGGTGATGTCAACGCCGGCACCCATGTCGCACACGTCCACTTCGACGGACTGAAGTTCCGCCACACGACCTTCACGCTCGGCCACATCGAGGCGCGCGTCCACAGCGACACCGTGATCATGTTCGAGAACACCAACGACAGCTCGGTCAGGAACTGCCATTTCGAAAACATCGGTGGTTATGCCTTGTGGCTGCACCTCGACAGCCAGCGCAATGTGTTCGACCGCAACACGGTGCGTCAATCCGGCGGTGGCGGGGTGCTTCTAACGGGCGCACGCTTCGCCTACATGGACGACAGCAAGATTTACACGCCGGGCGAGGCCGCGGCCAAGGTTGCGCCGATCCTCAACCGCATCACCCGCAACACCGTCGAGCACTGCGGCAAGATCCGCTACTACGGCGGCGGGGTGCACCTGGACTCGCGACCGTTCAGCATGACGATGGCACCGGGCAATTACATCGCCCACAACCACTTCAACGACCTCTCCCGCAACGGCGTCTTCGCCTTCCGCAACCAGGGCGGCAACGTGGTGGAATACAACCAAATCCACAACGCGATGCAGACGACCATCGATGGGGCGGCGATTCACTTCGCCACCATGAACACCATCAATGCACCGAATTACATCCTCAACAACTGGCTCTACGACGTCTGGGGATTCGAGCAGAAACCCGATGGCAAGCCGGTCCGCCGTCTCGGCAACGGCGTGTTCCTCGATTGGGAAAGCAGCAACACCACCGTCAAGGACAACTGGATCTATAACACGGTCAGCGGCGCGGTAAAGGTCATCTGGAAGGGCAACCGGAATGTCGTGAACACGGGGAACATCGACTCCAAAACCCCGATCACTCCGCCGTTTGTCAAGGACGTGGGTCCGGATGGCAAGGCGAGCAACGGCATTGATCTGGCCAGCAACAAGTCCACGGGCAGCATCATTCACTACACGGATACCACCCACTTCACCAAAACCGGCAAGTGGAAGCAGGAGAAGGCCGTCGGGATTGTGAATCTCTTTGAGTTCGAATTCCTGACAGGCACGGCCGCGGCACCCTCGACGGCGGTTTACACCCTGCCGATCACCGAGGACGGCACCTATGAGATCTCGCTGCTCTACAAACCCGGTGCCGACCGCGCCTCGAATGCGCCGGTCACCATCGCGCACGCCGACGGAAAGGCAACGGTGACTTGGAATATGAAAAAAGGTTCGAATCACGGCTTCGCGGTTCCGGTGGCAACCCACCGTTTTGTGGCATCGGAAACCAACACGGTCACTCTCTCCACGGCCGGGACGGACGGCAAGGTCATCGCCGATTCGGTCGCCTACGTGAAGGTGCGGGATTTTTCCGCTGGTGTCGAAATGCGGAAAAAATAATTCCGTCATGCAATCTGACATCATCGTCATGAATGGGTGGCCCGGTTCCAGGCGCTGCTGAGTAAACTCCGCGATCAAGGACATTCCGCCTGGTGCGAAATGGTGGCGATTCCAGCATCACGATTCCGATGGAAACGTCTCCAGAACGCCGTGTGCCTGCGATCTGTTTGCCCGTCGCGAGGACTCTGTGGTTGTTTTTTCCAGCAACATCCCTTCTTGTTCGCCGTCTGGAATTCCCGCAAAAAAGACCGCGAAACCATGAAACCCATTCGCCTCCTCTCCAATCAAGTTCTGCTATCGCTCACTTCGTTCATCCTCGCCGTTGAACTTCAGGCGAAACCACTCCAGGTTTACATCCTCGCCGGGCAGTCAAACATGCAGGGGCACGCCAAGGTCACCACCTTCGAGCACATCGGCATGGACCCCGCCACCCAGCCGATGCTGGCGGAAATGCAGAACCCCGACGGCTCGCCGAAAGTCTGCAAGCGGGTGTGGATCGCCTCGCTTGGAAGCGCCGCCACCGAGCAAACGGGCAAACTGACTGCCGGCTTCGGCGCGGCCGCTGGCGGGCCGAAAATCGGCCCTGAATTCACCTTCGGAATCACCATGGAGAAGTCCACCGATGAGCCCATCCTGCTTGTCAAAACCGCATGGGGCGGGAAAAACCTGCATACCGATTTCCGCCCGCCAAGCGCCGGACCTTACGAGTTCAATGAAGCCCAGCTCGCTGATTTACGAAAGAAAGGCAAGGATCTAGCTACCGCCAAAGCCGACAAGGCCAGGGAAACGGGCGCTTACTACCGGCTCATGATCGATTATGTTAAAGGAGTGCTTGCTGATCCCGAACGGGTTTGCCCCGAATACAATGCAGCACATGGTTACGAACTGGCAGGCTTCGCTTGGTTCCAAGGCTGGAATGACATGGTGGATGGCGGCACCTATCCGAATCGCGACAAACCCGGCGGCTACGCAGCGTATAGCGATGTGATGGCCCACTTTATCCGCGATGTGCGCAGGGATCTGAACGCGCCGAAACTGCCATTCGTCATCGGCGTGCTCGGAGTCGGCGGACCGACCTCCGCGTATGGTCCAGCTGAACGGCGCTACAAGGTGACCCATCAGAATTTCCGCGATGCCATGGCCGCCCCGGCACAGCTGCCGGAGTTCAAAGGCAACGTCGCGGCGATGCGATCGGAAAAGTACTGGGACCTCGAACTATCCGCTGCGAAAGCAAAGGACAACGCCATCAAACAAAAGGCCGGAAAACCCGCTGCCGAGGGCAAACTGAAACCGTCCGATGAGAAAGCCGCGCTGGAAAAAATGCGATTGGAGGGCCTTACCGAACGCGAGCGGCTGATTCTGGAAAAAGGAGTATCCAACTTCGAGTTCCACTATCTTGGATCGGCGAAAATTCTCGGTGGTATCGGTAAAGGACTTGCGGAAACAATGGTGGAACTCAAAAAATCCAGGAAATAGATCCATGAGAAACACACTGATTTCTTTCACCGTTGTGGCCATTCTCGCCACACCCTGCCCGGTTTTCGCGGCGGGTAGGGCTAAGGCGATGACCCTTCCCGATTTCACCAGGGGCGACACCATCCCCGCAGGTGCCAACCACGACTGGAACCTCGGTGCCATCGGCGCGCGCGGCTGGATGTATTGTGATCAAATGGTGACCTCCGACGCCCGCCAGATCGCCATCACCAAGGTGGACAAGGGATCTCCCGCCGACGGCGTTCTCGCGGTCGGCGATGTCATTCTGGGCGTCGGTGGCAAGCCGTTTTCCTACGATCCACGCACCGAAATGGGCAAGGCTCTCACCATCGCCGAGTCGGATGCAGGCAAAGGCAATCTCCCCCTGACCCGCTGGCGCGCAGGCAACCCGGCGGAAGTCGTGGTGAGAATCCCGGTGCTTGGAACTTACAGCGCGACCGCTCCCTACCAGTGCCCGAAGTCCAAACGCATTCTCGAACAAGGATGCAGGGATCTCGCCGCGCGCATGGTGGATTCCTCCTATGCCAAACGGATGAACCCCATACCCCGATCGCTCAATGCCCTCGCCTTGTTAGCCAGTGGCGACCGCAGCCATCTGCCGCTGATCAAGAAGGAAGCCGAGTGGGGCGCGGGCTTCACCACCGAATCGATGGCGACATGGTATTATGGTTACATCATGCTGTTTCTCGCCGAATACTACATCGCAACAGGTGATGATTCGGTGATGCCGGGCTTGAAACGGCTCGCGCTCGAAGCCGCCCACGGTCAGAGCGCGGTGGGCTCATGGGGCCACAAGTTCGCTCAACCCGATGGACGGCTTTTCGGCTACGGAATGATGAATTCGCCCGGCGTGGTGCTCACTTCCGCGATGGCGATGGCGCGCGCGGCTGGCGTTGAGGATCCGGATTTGGATCTGGCGATCGAACGCAGCGCGAGGTTGCTGCGGTTCTACATCGGCAAGGGCGCCATCCCCTACGGCGACCACGTCCCGTGGATGCAGACCCACGAGGACAATGGCAAGTGCGGCATGGTCGCGGTGATGTTCAACTTGATAGGCGAGACGAAAGGCGCGGAGTTCTTTTCACGCATGTCCGTCGCTTCTCACGGCCCCGAGCGCGATGGCGGGCACACCGGGAATTTTTTCAACATCCTCTGGTCCATGCCGGGTGTCGCCCTGTCGGGCCCACAGGCTGCGGGCGCTTGGATGCAGGAGTTCGGGACATGGTATTTTGACCTCGCACGCGGTCCAAAAGGAAATTTTTCTCATCAGGGACCGCCCCAGATGGCGAACGACAGTTATGCAGGATGGGATGCCAGCGGCGCTTGTCTGTTAGCCTGCGCCATGCCACTCCGGAAGATCCTGCTCACCGGCAAACAACCGAGCCTCGCGCCGCAGCTTGATGCCACCGCCGCCAAGGCGCTCATCCTCGATGGTCGCGGCTGGACCAACCAGGACCGCAACAGCGGCTACGACAGACTTGGACCGGATCAATTGCTGGAGGCCCTCGGCAGTTGGTCGCCGATCGTGCGTGATCGCGCCGCCATGGCCCTTGGCCGCCGCAAAGGAAAGCCGCCGGTCGCCGTTCTTGTGGACATGCTTTCCGCCACGAGTCTCGAAACCCGCTACGGCGCCTGTAATGCGCTTGCCGCATTGAAAGCCGATGCCGCCCCCGCCGTGCCGGAGCTCACAAAACTCCTCCAGCACGACGATCTCTGGATGCGCATCAAGGCCGCCGAGACACTGGCAGGCATCGGGGCCCCGGCGATGTCCACAGTGCCGATCCTGCTGGAGCGGCTCGCCCGGAAACCCGCCGCCGACGATCCTCGTGGCATGGAGCAACGCTATCTCTGTTTCAACGTCTTTGGCAAAATGCTGAAACATTCACTCGCCGGCGTGGACCAGGCCCTGCTTCGCAAGGCAGTGGTCGCCGGACTGCAAAATCAGGATGGACGCGCACGCGGCGAGATCGGCGGAGTCTATCAGCAGTTGAGCTACGAGCAAATCAAGCCACTGCTCCCTGCGGTCCGCCGGGCGATCATCGAGCCGGCACCGAGTGGGGAAATGTTTGCCGCAGGCATCCGCCTCGCGGGGATTGGAATCCTCGCCAAACATCGCATCGAGGAAGGCATGGAGCTGTGCTTCGTGGTCATGGAAATCGACAAATGGGGCAAGGGCGACCGCGTCCCCCAATGCCTCAAGGTCCTCGCCACCTACGGTGCCGCCGCCAAGCCGATGTTGCCCCGCCTCCGGCAACTCGAAAAAGACATGCCCGGCCAGGGACTGCAGAAGCAGGTCGCCCGGGTCACCGCCCTGATCAAGGACATCGAGGATGCGACCGGACCCGTTGAACTGCGAAGCCTCGATTAAGTGATGACTTGCGAGACTGTATGAACCACATCCTGCCCATCCCGAAGATCCTGCTGGTCCCCGCGAGCTGTTGCGTTGCAATTCTTTGTGGGTTGAGTTCGATCGGTTTTGCGGCGGAGGCCGTCCCGCCGCCCGGGCTGAATGTCCTGTTTCTCACCGCCGACGACATGAATCATGACACTCCGGGCTTCACCGGAGGACCGGTGAGCGGCGTCACGCCCCATCTCGACCAACTCGCGGCCGAAGGGATGTGGTTTGCCCGGGCGCATGTCACCGTGGCGGTCTGCCAGCCCAGCCGGCAATGCCTGATGACTGGCCGTTACCCCCACCACAATGGTTCCACCGGATTTCATCCGGTGCGGGATGAGGTGCCGACCTTGGCCGAGTTGTTGAGAGCGGCGGGCTATCACCTTGGCATTCTCGGGAAGGAAATCCACCTGCGGCCCGCGGCGAAGTTTCCATGGCACTTCGTGCGCACCGAGGGCGAGTTGGGAAGGGGCCGTGACCCGGCCAAATACTATCGGTTCACCAAAGAGTTTTTCCAGCAGGCGAAAGAGGCCGGAAAACCCTTCTTCCTCATGGCCAATTCGCACGATCCGCACCGGCCTTTTGCCGGCAGCGAGGCTGGAGGAAAACCCGCGTATCCATCGCCCGACCGCAGCTTCACCCCGGAAGAAGTGGCCGTGCCCGCCTTCTTGCCGGATCTGCCGGACGTGCGGAAAGAGCTGGCCTGGTATTACTCCTCGGCACGGCGCTGTGATCAGGCGCTGGGCGAAGTCCTGCGCGCCCTGAAAGAGTCGGGGCTCGAACCGACCACCCTGGTGATGTTTGTTAGCGACAACGGCATCGCCATGCCCTTCGCCAAGAGCAACTGCTACCTCACCAGCACCCGCACTCCGTGGTTGGTGCGCTGGCCTGGACGGGTCAGGCCGGGCGGCGTGGATCGCGTGCATTTCATTTCCGGGATTGATTACATGCCGACGATTCTGGAGGCGGCGGGACTGCCCATTCCTCCGGACACGGACGGGCGTTCCTTTCTGCCCTTGCTCGCCGGCGGCCGCCAGACCGGTCGCGACCAGGTCTTCACCTGTTACAACGAGGCCTTCGGCAACAAGGCCTATCCAATGCGCTGTCTTCAGGACAGGCGTTTCGGCTACATCTATAACAGTTGGGCCGATGGCAAGAAAATCTATCACACCGAGGGGATGAGCGGGCTGACTTTCAAAGCCATGAAACAGGCTGCGGCCGAACAGAAGGCGATCGCCGACCGGGTGGAGGTTCTGGTGCATCGCACGCCGGAGGAACTCTACGACTTCGCGGCCGACCCCGGTGCCGTGAACAATCTTCTCACCGACCCGGCCTGCGCGGATCAGCTCAAACAGATGCGCGCGGCGATGTTGCTGTGGATGGAACAGACCCGGGATCCGCTGCTATCCGAATTCCGCGCCACCCTCGCAGCGGGTCCCGCAAGTCCCGGGGAAACCGCGGCACCTCCTGCGCAAGCCAATCCATGAAAGTGAGTCGGGTGGCTGTGGCCCCGGCAAATCAGGAAATTCAGACCGATCCTTGAAATCAAACAACCAACGCGAAGCGAAGACCGTGAACAACCCAAAATTCAATCCAGGATTCCTCGGCGCACTCGTGGCGCTGGGGGTGATTTGTTCCACCAGCGCGATTGGGAAGGACGGGTCGCCAGCCGAGCCGCTGACCTTGTGGTATCAGCAAGCGGCGCGAAAATGGGAGGAGGCGCTTCCGCTCGGTAACGGTCACATCGGTGCGATGGTTTTTGGCGGCGTGCCGACGGAGCGCATCCAGTTCAATGAACACACCGTCTGGACCGGGCGGCCCCATTCGTATGCCAATGCGGGAGCGGTGAAAGCCTTGCCGGAAATGCGCCGCCTGCTCTTTGAGGGCCGGACTTTGGAACTGCAGGGTCTGGAAAAGCAGATGCGGGAATCACCGGCGCGGCAGGCCGAGGCGAAGCAGTTGATCGCCGCCGCGCGGGCCAAACAAAAGGAAGCCGAGGACCTTGGCATGAAGGAATTCATGAGCGAGCCGCTGGGTCAAAAAGCCTATCAGCCTTGCGGCGATCTGTGGATTGATTTCGATGGCCAAGAAGAAGTCACCGGATACCGCCGCTGGCTTGACCTCGATTCGGCAGTGGCCACGACTGAATACACCGCCGGCGGGGTCCGATACCGCCGCGAGGTTTTTGTGTCAAACCCTGACCGTGTGCTCTGCGTGCGCCTGACGGCCAGCGAGCCTGGAAAGCTCGACTGTGTCGTGCGCCTCGGTTCGCCGCACAGGGAATCCAGCGCCAGCACCGAGGATGGCACCACCATTGTTTTGCGCGGACAGGTGGAGAAGGATGGCATCCGCTTCGAAAGCCGTGCCGTGCTGGGTGCCGAAGGCGGCCGCATCAGCGCCGAAAACGACGGCCTGCGCGTCTCCGGGGCGAGTTCGCTTGTGATCCGGCTTGTCGCCGCGACCAATTTCAGGAAATACGACGACATCACCGCCGACCCCGCGGAGCGCTGCGGGGCACTCGCCAAGAAATCCACTGACAAGTCGTGGGCGCGGTTGAAGCAGGCGCATGTGGCCGATCACCAGGCGTTGTTCCGCAGGGTGCAACTCGATCTTGGTCGCACGCCTGCCGCAGACAACCCGACGGACCAACGCCTGAAGGAATATTTCTCCGGCGATGACCCGCAACTCACCGCGCTCGTTTTTCAGTATGGCCGCTATCTGCTCATCGCCTCGAGCCGTCCGGGCGGCCAACCGGCGAACTTGCAGGGGATTTGGAATGATGCGATGCGCCCGAAGTGGGACAGCAAATACACCTGCAACATCAACACGGAAATGAATTACTGGCCCGCCGAAGTCACCGCGCTCGGGGAGTGTCATGAGCCCTTGTTTGCTGCACTGGCCGACTTGGCGGAGACCGGGCGCATCGTCGCCAAGGAACACTACGGAGCCCGCGGCTGGGTCGTGCATCACAATTTCGACCTCTGGCGCGGCGCGGCGCCGATCAACCGGTCGAACCACGGCATCTGGGTCAGCGGCAGCGGTTGGATGGCCACGCATCTTTGGGAGCACTATCTGTTCACCCGGGACCGGGAGTTTCTCAAACAGACCGCATTTCCTCTCATGAAAGAAGCGGCGCTCTTCTACGCGGATTATCTTGTTGAAGATCCGACCACGCGCTGGCTCATCAGCGGCCCGTCCAATTCGCCGGAGCAGGGTGGTCTGGTGATGGGGCCGACCATGGACCACCAGATCATCCGCTGCCTCTTTCAGGCCTGCATTGAGGCCGCGCGGCTACTCAAGCTGGAGGCCGCCGATCAGGAACTCATCGCCCGCCTTGGCACGTTGTTGCCGCGCATCGCTCCCAACCAGGCCGGCCGGCACAACCAGTTGCAGGAATGGTTGGAGGACAAGGATGACCCCGCCAACACCCATCGCCACGTCTCGCACCTCTGGGGTGTTCATCCAGGCTGGGACATCCCTTGGAAGGACCGGAAGTTTTTCGATGCCGCGCGTCAGTCTCTCCTTCACCGCGGCGATGCCGCCACCGGCTGGAGCATGGGCTGGAAGGTGAATCTCTGGGCGCGTTTCCTCGACGGCGATCACGCGCTGCTGATTTTGCGGAACCTGCTGCAGCCTGTCGGCAGCGTGAAGGGGCAGGGCGGACTGTATCCCAATCTGTTCGACGCACACCCGCCATTCCAGATTGATGGCAATTTCGGTGCCTGCGCCGGCATCGCGGAAATGTTGCTCCAAAGCCATATCCGTGCGGGCGGAGAAGAGGATGAGCCGGTCTTTCTCATTGATCTGCTGCCCGCCCTGCCAAAGGCCTGGGCCAATGGTGGTGTTAGAGGCCTGCGCGCCCGGGGCGGCTTCGAAGTGGATGTCAACTGGCAGAATGGCAAGGTCTCGACTTACAGCATCCGCTCGGAAGATCCGCGCGAACTGACAGTTAGGATCAACGGCGAGGTGAAGACGGTGAAAGCGGAAGCGATGAAACCGTGAAAACCACCGCCATCGCGCTCGCGTCTCTAACCGCACTCCCCGCCGCCGAACCCGCTTCATTCCGCCAATTTCATGAGAACACAGACGTCAACCTATTCATTAGCGGCATGGGCCCTGGCCCTCGCCGGGGCCACCCTGGCTGCCGCCGCAACCATGCTCCCGCTTGACCTGCGCTGCGAGGGTCTCAGCGATCCACTTGCCGCGACGTCAAAGCCGAGGCTTTCATGGCGGGTCGAATCCGGGGATCGCGGCCAGGTGCAGTCGTCTTGGCAGGTTCTGGTTGCAAGCAGTGCCGAACTTCTCGCGAAAGATCGCGCTGATCTGTGGGATTCGGGGAAAATGACCACCGGGCGCGTGCCGTTTGTCGATTACGCCGGATCGGCCCTGTCACCCGGCGGGCGCTACCATTGGAAAGTCCGCTGCTGGGGCGCGGGAGCCGAGCCGTCCGCATGGAGCAAGCCCGCAGTGATGGAAATCGCCCCGCTGTCTCCGGCGGATTGGCATGGCGCGCAATGGATCGATGACGGCCGGCCCACGCCAACCCGCGACGAGGATTTCTATCAGAATGATCCGGCTCCGTTGTTGCGGCGTGAATTCACATTGTCCAAGCCGGTGGTCCGGGCGCGCCTGCACTTGGCAGGCCTCGGATTCTGCCTGCCCAGCCTGAATGGAAGGCGGTTGACTGACCCGGTGTTAGATCCGCCCTGGACCGCCTTTGACCGTCGCATTCTGTTCCGCACCCACGACGTGACGGAACAGGTTGCGGCGGGCGCGAACTGCCTCGGCCTGTCTTTGGGCAACGGATGGTTCAATCCGCTGCCGCTGAGGATGTGGGGTCAGCGCAACATTCGCGACAGCCTCGCCACCGGTCGCCCGCGGGTGATCGCCTGCCTTGTCGTCGAACATCCGGATGGCACCCGCACCAACCTCACCACTGGTCCCGGTTGGTCCACAACCGGCGGACCGACCTTGAGGAACAGCATCTTCCTCGGCGAGGAGCGCGATGCCCGGCTCTCGTTGCCCGGTTGGGACCGTCCCGGCTTTGATGTCTCGCAGTGGCAGGCCGCACGGGTGCTTGACGCAACACTTGAACCGCTCCGCCCACTGCTGAACATGCCGCCCGTTCGCGCCTTCGCGCCGATTCCCGCGGTGGCGGTCACCATGCTCGCCCCGGGTGTGCACATCGTCGATTTCGGGCGCAATTTCACCGGCGTTCCAGACCTTGACCTGCGGGTTACCGCCGGCACCCGCATCACCCTGCGCTACGGTGAACTGCTCAAGCCGGACGGCTCGCTCAACCCGCTCACCAGCGTCTGCGGACAGATCAAGGGAGTCCGCAAGGCTCCCGATGGAAGTGAAATTCCGATCGGCGGCCCCGGCGCTCCGCCCATCGCCTGGCAGCAGGATGTCTTCATCGCACGCGGCGAGGGCATCGAACGCTACCGGCCGGATTTCACGTTCCACGGGTTCCGGTTCATGGAAATCACCGGGCTGCCTCAGCCTCCCGCAATGGCCGACTGCCGCGGGATCCCGCTTCATTCCGACCTCCCGGACGCAGGGTCGTTCTCCTGCTCCAACCAACGGCTCAACCGCATTCAGGAAATGTGCCGCCGCACCTTTCTCTCCAACGTGGTCAGTGTCCAATCCGACTGCCCGCATCGCGAGCGTTTTCCCTATGGCGGAGACATTGTGGCCACCAGCGAGGCCTTCCTCATGAACTTCGACATGGCCGGTTTTTATGCCAAGACCGTGCGCGACTGGGCGGACTCGGCCCGTCCTAACGGCCGTTTCACCGACACCTCGCCTTTTGTCGGCATTGATTACTGCGGTGTCGGCTGGGCCATGGCGCACCCACTCCTGCTAGAGCAACTTCACACCTACTATGGGGATCGGCGCCTGCTCGACGAACAGTTGCCCGCCGCCATTCGCTGGCTCGATGGCGAGGCCGCCCGCCGCGTGGATGGCTTGGTGGCCAAGGGCCTCGGCGACCATGAGGCGCTTTCCAAGGTGGG
>JBGSUP010000042.1:0-1699 GCA_041753485.1 Akkermansiaceae bacterium | reverse complement strand
GCCGCCAACGCCCGCCAGCCCGATGCCGCCCGCAAGGCCTGGGAGGAGCTTGCCGACCACGCACGGGAATCCGGTCAAGCATCGTTGCGCGCCGAAGCCCTACAACAACTCGCGCGGCTTTCATCCGATCCATCGAAAACTCAGGCACTGCTCGCCGAGGCCACGGATCTCGCCGTGCGGGAACTCCCGTCCGAAGAGGCCTTCCGATACGGCATCACGCATCTCGATCATCTGCTCAACCGCGTCCGGATTTCCTCCGCCAGGCAGGTCTTGGTTTCCATCGAAAAATCGGCGGAAGCATCCGAAAATCCGGCGCTCATTTCCGAAATGCTAGGTTGGAAAGGACTGGTCGCCGCCATGGCCGGGGAATCCGACGAAGCATCGCAACACGTCGAGGAAGCGCTGCGGGTTGCCATCGAACACGAACTTCCCGAACAAACCGCCATCGCCTACAAGCGCAGGGCCAACATCGCCGATTACGCCGGCCGTTACTCACTGGAAAAACAATCGCATGACATCGCCATCCGCTATTGCCGTGAAACCGGAACCGGCAGCGAAACCACCTGCATGAGCTGCATGTCCTACGCCTGCTTCCGCACCGGCGACTGGAAGGAAGCGGTAGGGACCGCGCGCGCGGTGCTCGCCGATCCACAACTGCCCGGCGGATTGAAAGGCATTGTCTGCAGTGTCCTCGGCATGATCGGCAGTTTCCGCGGAGAGCGCGGTGCGCCACGCCACCTCGAAGAATCTTTGCAACACCTGCGCGCCGAAGCCATGACCGGCATGGAGTTTCTGACCTTGTGGGCGCTCGGTTTCTGGCACGCCTCCCACGCCGATCCACTGAAAGCATCCGCCGCCTACGATGAAATCCGCAGCCTGTGGCGCGAAACCGACGATCTCCACGACACCATTCCCGGTCTGCTTTTCGCCGGCGCTCACTATGCCGATCATGGCATGGCCGCGCAACTCGCCGACTGCATCGACATCCTTCACCAGATCCGCGGCCGCAACGACCTGCCCGAATGCCGCGCCGCCCTGCTTGCCCTCGACGCGGAACAGGCGCGCCTGGAAGGAAACCCCGCCCAAACTGACGCCACGTTGATGGAAGCCGCCGCTCTTGAGGCCAAAGCCGGACTTCCGTTGGAACAATTGTGGATCGAATGCCGCCGTGCGTCCGGCGACCGCCGCGAGGCCATCGCCCTCGCCACCCGCCTCGGCACGCGTCCGCTTATGGCACTGCTCAGGGAAGACTCCGGAAACGATCTAACACCCCGGCAGTCCGAGGTGCTGGGTTTCCTTGCCACCGGTCTGACCAGCAAGGAAATCGGCGACCGCATGGGCCTGAGCACACGCACCGTGGAAATGCACGTCGGCCGCTTGCTGCAGCGCCTGAACTGCCGGACGCGGCCCGAAGCCGTGGCCCTCGCCCAGTCACGCGGCTGGCTGCGGCTACCGTAGTCCGCAGCGCTGGATACCGTAATTCCTCCATCTATTCGTGAGGAGGATTCCGCTCCATCCTGCATGCACATCAACCCCATACCACCATGTGCATTGCCTGCGATACCAAAACACTCCGTGCCGAATCATCCGATGAATTCGGCGACCGCTACATCGAAATCCTCAACCACGGCGCGCTTGCCGTCATGATCTCCATCGGCCACCGCACCGGCCTCTTCGCCGCGATGCGCGGGACCGGGCC
>JBGSUP010000041.1:0-4331 GCA_041753485.1 Akkermansiaceae bacterium | reverse complement strand
GAGCGCCGCGGTCTCGTCGGTGGACCCGTCATCCATCACGATCACCTCGCCCGGCCTCACAGATTGGGCGGCGATGGATTCCAGCAGCTTGGGCAGATTGTGTTCCTCGTTGCGGGCGGGGATGATGAGGCTCAGGTCGTGCGCCAGCGCTTCAAGCCGCCGGTCATCCGGAGAAAGCCCGGCACCGCCGCAGCCACGGAGGCGAGGCAGCAGCAGGAATCCCGCAGCCCAGAGCAGCACCGCGGCAGCCGGAAGAATCATCATCGGTGGAGAGTCGGATTGGGCCCGGTTTGTGGATTGGAGGATCTTTTCATCTGGCAGCGGGGGTCATTTGCCGCGGGACAAGTTCGTTGTCTGCGCGCCCTCGCGGGCTGATGAGTCACCCGGCTCGGGGCCAAGGTTGACGCGAAGCTCGAAGAGATCGCGGCGGCGGTCCATCAGCGGCGTCACCGAACCGGATTCACGGCTCCGATAGAGGTCGTTGATATCGAGGTCGGTCACCAGCATCGTCTCCACATTGGGGTCGGCCTCGGCCTGGATGCCATCGCGCGCAAACTCGAAATCGGAAGGCGTGAACACCGCCGCGCGTCCATAGTGGATGTCCATCGCGGGAACATCCGGCAGGTTTCCGACCACTCCGGCGGTGACGACATAGATCTGGTTTTCAATCGCGCGTGCGGCGGCGCACTTGGTCACGCGCAGGTAGCCCTGGCGGTTGTCGGTGCAGTAGGGGACAAACAGGATTTCCACCCCCTGTTCCGCGAGGTAGCGCGCGGCTTCGGGAAACTCGACATCATAACAGATCAGGATCCCGACCTTGGCCTTGGGAGTCTGCACGACCAACAGCGAGTTGCCGCCGGTGATGCCCCACCAGGTCGTTTCCGAGGGAGTGATGTGGAGTTTCGGCTGGGAGACAAACGATCCGTCCGGCCGGAAAAGCATCGCCTCGTTCTGAAGCCGGCCGTCTTCCTGGATCACCGGATGCGAGCCGGCGATGAGGTGCAGCCCCTGCTCGCGCGCCAACGTGGCCATCAACTCGCGGAACCGCGGCGTGATTTCCGCCAGTTGCCGGATGCCCTCGCGCGAACTCAGCTCACCCATCGAGGAGAGCAACTGCACTGAGAAAAACTCCGGGAAAAGCACATAGTCCGCGCCGTAATCCTCGCCCGCGGTCTCGACGAAATACCGCACCTGCGCGGCGAATTCATCGAAGTCCGCGATCTTGCGCATCTGGTATTGCACGCAGGCCACGCGCACCTTGCGGTCCTCGCCCTCGTGCCGCTGATAGGAAGGATTGAGCCATTCGATGAGGGTGGCGTAGTTGCGGCTGCGGGGATCGCGGATGTAGTTAGCCATCACGTCGCGCACGACGAATCCTTCGCGCAGTTGGAACCCCATCACCGGGTCAGCGATGAGCCCGTCCTGCACCGCGTGCACGTATTCCTCGGGCGTGTATTTTTCGCTGTAGCGTTCATAGTTCCACAAGCGTCCGCCGGCGAGGATGCGGCGCAGGTTGAGGCGTTTGCAGAGTTCACGCCGAATCTCATAGAGTGCCGCGCCGATGCCCAGGCCGCGGCAAGCCTGATCCACATAAATCTCCGCACCATAGAGAGTGTCGCCCTGAGGGTCGTGATTGTAGAAATAGCCGTCGTCGGTGATGCCGTAGTAAGTGTGGTGGCGAAGTGGATCGCGGCCCATCGAGACGATCAGGCTGGAGGAAACCCCGGCGATTTTCCCCTCGCGTTCGATGACCACCTGGCCCTCCTCGAACACCGCGAGATGCGACTGGAGTTGATCCTCCTGCCACGCCTCGTCGGTGCCCATGGTGACGGGAAAGCAACTGCGGTGCAGTTCGATCATCGCCGGAAAGTCCTCCACCCGCGGGGTTCGGGCGAGGATCGGGCCGCTGGGCAGGAGGATTTCACGAGGTTCCATGCGCGGGACCTTGAAGGTGAAACGGGCTGGAGTAAACCGGGAATCTCAACCGGGATTCACCGGTCCCAGGCCACGATTTTTTTCGCCACGTTCTGGCCGCAGAGCACCACCATCGGCATGCCGCCACCGGGGTTGACGGAACCGCCGACGAAGAACAGGTTCGGATATTTCACGCTTTGTTTCGGTGCCTTGAAGGCGAGGTTCTTGAAGCGGTCGCTGACGACGCCGTAGATCGAGCCTTTGTTCGAGTTGTATTGCTCGCGGATGTCGAGAGGGGTCCAGCAATGGTCGAAGACGATGTGTTTGCGGAGGTCCTTCAGGCCCATGCGCTCCAGCTTGTCGAGCACGCGTTCCTTGAGCGCCATGTAGTCGGCGCGGGTGAGCGGCTTTGTGTCGTCGATGTATGGGATGTGCGGGAGGATTTTCAGGCAGTCGCAGCCCTCGGGGGCGACGGTGGGATCGGTGCGCGAGGCGGCCACCAGATAGATCGTGGGGTCCGGCGGGAGCTCGCGTTTCCGGAACACGGTGTCGAAGTGTTCCTTCTGATGATCCGAGTAGAAGAAGTTATGATGGGCGAGCTGCGGGTATTTGCAATCAAGCCCGAGTTCCAACACCAGACCGGAGCAGGAGGGCTCGTATCGCTCCAGCGTCTGCATGAACGCCTCGTCCTCCGCGAGCAGATTTTCGTAGGCCGGGATGACTTCCATGTTGGAAACGATGATGTCCGCCGCGTGGAATTCCCCGTTGGCGACCAGGCCGGTGACGCGCCCGCCCTGCTTGCGGACCTCGCCAACCTCGCTGTTGAGCACCACCTTGATTCCGAGCTCGTCCATCAGGCGTTGGAGGCCGAGCGCGATGCCGTAAAGCCCGCCATCGACATACCACAAGTCGTAACGGAACTGGATGGTGGCCATGCAATTCATGAACGCGGGCGAGCGGAAGGCGGACGAGCCGACATACTTGATGAAGTAATCGAAGATGTCGCGCATGTGGCGCGTTTTGAGGTGGCGTGCCACGCCGCCGTGCATCGTGCGGAAGAGGTCGAACTTGAGGAACTTGCCGAGTCCGTAGAACTCGCGGAAACCCGCCGCATCATCGAGCCCCTGCTCGAAATAGCCGTCGTTCACCAGGTCGTAGAGATCGGCGGAGTATTTGAGGAAACGTTCGACGTTGGCCGGGTCCTCGCCCACCTTGCGCGCCTCGGCGGCCATGATCGCGGGATCGGGATCGAGATCGACCACCTTGCCGTCCTCGAAAAAATTCCGCCAATGCGGCCGCAGCGCGCGGATCGGGATGTAGTCGCTCATTTTTTTCCCGGAGCGTTCGAAAAGGCGCTCGAAGATGTGGGGCAGCGTGAGGATGGAGGGGCCGAGATCGAAAGTGTAGCCCTGCGCCTTGAGCACGTTGAGCTTGCCGCCGATCTGCGGGTTTTTCTCGTGAATGGTGACGTTGTAGCCTTGCTGGGCGAGCGAGATGGCGGCCGAGATTCCCCCGAGGCCGGAGCCGATGACGATGACTTGTTTGGAATTCATGAAGGAAATCAATGAGGGGTGATCTTCGCGAGGTGCTGGCGTGCGATATGATCGTTCGGGTGATCGGCAAGGGCTTTTTCGAAATATTCCGCGGCATGGGCTTTTTCGCCGAGCTTCAGGTAGGCGAGGCCGATGAAGGTGCGGCAACTGCTCAGTCCCCAGCGTGGTTCGAAGGGCTTGGGCGGGCGTTTTGCCTCTTCTAGAAAGAGCTTCTCGGCGGCGAGCAGGGTGGCGAGCGCCTCGCGTTGGGTGCCGGCGTTCTTCGCGGTGTGGAAGCGCCCGGTTCCTAACAGATACCGGACGCGTGGGTTGTCCGCGCCGGAATGCAGCGCCTGCTTTTGGTGTTCCTGGACGCGTGGTCCGAAGCGGATGGCGCGCAGGATGCCGCCGTGGATTTTCATGCCGTAGAGGGTGCCGAGCAGCGCATGGCTCTCGGCATGGTGCGGGTCCAGTGCCACGGCGGTTTCAAGCGCGCCGATGGCATCCTCCATCGCCGCCTCCGCCGCGCGGGCATTCGCGCCCGGGTGGCTCTGAATCTGAAGCATCCGGTGAAACGAGGCGGTTCCCTGCCAATAGAAGTTGGTGGCGGATTTCGGGGATTTCGCGGCGGCCTGGCTGAACTGCCGCGCGGCCTTCGCGAAGCCCTCGCCGTCCCATGCGTGGAAGGCGGCGGAGAATCCGGCGATGCCCGCGCGTGTCAGTTCGTCCGCCGCCAGATCCGCACGCGCGACCGTTGCGGTGGCCAATATTCCGATGAGCAGTGTCCGAATCATTTCTTGACTCAGCTTTACGCGATGGCCTGCATGCGGCAAACAGAATATGGACCATGGCCCTCTCATCGCACGCCAGCGGGCGTTTTTCCTG
>JBGSUP010000040.1:0-5112 GCA_041753485.1 Akkermansiaceae bacterium | reverse complement strand
TGTTCGGCAGGTGGCGAAGAAGGCTCAGGTGCCGGTGCTTCTGCCGGAGCGTCGCGGGGGATGAGAGGTCCCCCGCCTGGCACTCGACCGAATCGCCTGGTTGCCTGCGGTTCTGCCGTCTCCTGCGGTGGCGATTCCTGGCGCACGGGCTCGGCAGCGGCGGCCGGCGCATCAGCAGATATTTTCTCCCGGACGGCTCTATCAGGCGGCGCGGCTTCGGATGGGGATCGGGGGGCTGCGATGTGAGGAAAATCCCGGGTTTCCGCGGAATTTTTCGCGACTTTCTTCGCGGCAGCCTTTTTCGTCACGGCTTTTTTGGCCACGGCTTTCCTCGCAGCACGTTTGCGGGCTGGCGGGGCAGGGGCATCGGCAGCCCTTGGGTTCTGCGGCGGGGTTTCCTCGTTGGTGTGGTTGCTCATCCGGAATGTCAGGGGAAAAGATTGGGTGCGTGGCGCGCGGCGCGGCTCACGAGTCGAGTTGATCGAGGATTTCGTCTCCGACCTCGAAGTTGGTGAAGACGTTCACCGTGTCAGGGTAATCGTCCAATTGGTCGTGGAGTTTGAGAATCTGGCGGGCGATGACGGGATCGGTGACGACGCTTGGGTTTTGGGAAATGGAGACGTGTTTTTCAGAGGTAAGCGCCAAACCCGCGGCACGCAGGGCTTTGGCGACGGTGCCGAGTTCGTTGGGAGCAGTGAAAACCAGATGCTCGTCCTCATCGCTTTGGACATCGTCGGCACCGGCTTCGATGGCGCGTTCCATGAGCTTGTCCTCATGGATGGCAGCGGCCGGGATGCGGATCTCACCCTTGCGGTCGAACTGATAGGAAACGCTGCCCTGGGTGGCCACGCTACCCCCGTTTTTGGTGAAAATCGAACGCACATCCGCTGCCGAGCGGTTGAGGTTGTCGGTGACCATTTCCACGATGAAGGCGATGCCGGCCGGTCCGTAGCCCTCGTAGGCGACTTCCTGGATCGCGTCGCCGCCGAGTTCACCGGTGCCTTTTTTGATGGCACGGTCGATGTTGTCCCTGGGCATGGAGACGGATTTGGCATTGTCAATGGCGGTGCGCAGGCGGGAGTTGGCGTCGGGATCTCCGCCCCCCATGCGGGCGGCGAGCGCGATTTCATGGGCACACTTGCTGAAGACCCGGCCTTTGATGGCATCGACTCTCGCCTTGATGTGTTTGACCTTGGACCACTTGTTGTGACCGGCCATGAGAACTGGGTGGAATGGGGATTGGGGTGGGACGGGAGATGCGGACATGGGAGAGTGAACTCACCCGCGTGTCCACGGAACAGAGTGGGAATCTGCGGCCCTGCAAGACAACCGGTTGTGACATGCCCATGGGGGGCGTCAAAAGCCCGGTAGGGCAGGTGGCATCAAACTAGGAGCTGGTTTCGAAATTTCTATGCGAAACACCGCCAGTCGCTCCAGCGCACGCAGACTGGAGCAGCCCGAATCGCTTGGCAACTCAAAAAATTCACTCGAAATGGTTCCGTCCACGGCCCTGCATCACCGCGCCGGCTGGAGACCTCGGTCATTTTTGCCGACTGGATGCTAACACCGCTTGAACCTATGCCACGGGATGTTTGAATCAGCCCGCCTTCCACCACTGGAAACCAGATGTGCCCGTTGTGAATCCAACCATCCCCGTGACCATCGCCGCAGCTTGCCTGCTGCCGCTGCAACCGCTTTCGGCCGCCTTGTCCTTGTATGCAAACCGGGGGGATTTCAATGCGGAACACCCGGCGGCGATCACCGAGAACTTCGAAAATCTCAATAACACCACGGCGGCTTTCGCAGGTCCGCTGAATTCCCTGACATCGGTCGGCGGACTGATCGAAGCGGGGGACATCCAGCCGTTTTTCAGTTTCTCGAGCCAATCGAACAACCTGTTCGTGGCAGCAAGCGGAAGTTCCTCCAACCCCAGCACGGCGATCGGGAGCAACTTTCCATCGATGGATTCGCTCCAAGCGCTCTTTGCCTCGCCCGTCCATTCCTTCGCCGTGGACTTGTTTCAGAACACCGGCGCGGGCGGACAGTCCGGCGTTTCCCAATCCGTCACCATCACCCTGTTCGATGGTGCGGCGACGGTGGGAAGTGCCACAGCAAATGTTCCCTCGGGGGCCGCAGGATTCTTTGGAGTCACTTCCAGCCTGCCATTCGACCGGGTGGACATCCGAAGCGACAACCACCTTTATGAAGTGATCGACAACGTCTCGGTCGTCGCAGTGCCGGAGCCATCTGTGGCGCTGTTGGCCGCGTTCTTCCCGGCCATGCTGCTCCTGCGGCGGCGCATGCGGCACTCAGTCGAGCGTCTCGCTCCGGCGGCGGCGCTTGTCGAATAGCTGGGTTTCACCGTATCCGGCGGCCTTGGCGAGCCCGATCGCCCTGGCGAAATCACGGGCAACCTCATGCGGCGCGTGCGCATCGGATGAGATCACCAAAGGCACTCCGGCCGAGCAGGCAAGCTCCAGAAAACCCATCGCCGGATACGCTTCCACGCAAGGTTTGTGCCAACCGGCGGTGTTCAATTCGATGACGCCGCCACTCGCCGCGATGGCGTCCACCGCCGGTTCATAATAGCGGTTGAGATCCCCCGGCGGGCGATGGGCGAATTTTTTCACCAGATCCGGGTGGCCGAGAATATCGAAAAATCCGCTCTCCGCCATTTTCGCATAAGTCGCCCAGTACTGGCTCCAGACCGCTTCCACATCGCTCTCCGCCCAGCGTCCAAGCCACTTTGGATTATCGAAATCCCAGTTACCCAGATAGTGCACGGACCCGATCAGGTAGTCCCATTGGCAACGTGAGGCAAGATCGTCGATCCACGGCTCGCAACCTTCCAACCAGTCGCACTCGAGTCCGGCGCGAATCGGAATCCGGTCACCGGCATGCTGGCGGGCCCGCTCGATCCACTCGCAATACCGCGGCAGCTCCGCCTCCAGCATCCGCCAGTCGTCAAATGGTTCCGGCCGCACCGGCGCGTGATCGGAAACTCCATACTCGGTGAGTCCCGCCGCAAGCGCGGCATCGACGAAGGATTCGGGCTCACCCCCGGCATGGCGGCAGAGCGGCGTGTGTGTGTGGTAATCGGCTGGCATGAAACTCAAACAGGAATCGGGTTGAACGGACACCTGAAGCCATACTAGACTCCGGCCGCGCTGCAAGCATCGCCACGCCCATGTCCGATTTTCCTCCAGAGCCGAGCACCGGCAACAATGTCGTCCGCCACCTGCTCGAGCAGTTGCGCCGCCATCCAAAACGCGTCGTGTTCACCGAGGGCGAGGATATCCGCGTGATCAAGGCCGCCGCCCGTCTCGTCGAGGAGGAAGTTGTCGCCCCCATCCTGCTGGGCAATCGCGAGCGCATCCGGGCGCTCGCCGCCGGGCACGGTGTGCCGCTGAAATTCATCCACATCATCGATCCGCCGCTGGCATCCGACTTCGGTTTGTTCTGCCAACGGGTTGACAACATGGCACGCTACCGGACGCTGCAATTGGGGGATCCCGGGGAAATCGTGGCCAAACCCCATTATTTTGGCGCACTCATGGCGCAATACGGCCAAGCCGACGCCATTGTCGGCGGCAACCAGGCTCTGCCCGCCGCGTTTTTCCGCGCCCTGCTCCACACCATCAAACCCCTGCCGACGGTTCCCAAAATATTCGGTGTATCCATCCTCATCGGTCCTCATTTGCGAAACCTCGGCGGCTCGGGGATTCTGTTGCTTGCCGACTCGGCATTGATTCCGAATCCCGACGTCAGCGAACTCGCCGCCATCGCCGTGGAAACCGGCAAACTGGCACTCCATTTTCTCGGCCGCAAGCCATTAGTGGCCATGCTCAGCCACTCGACCAAAGGCAGTTCCACCACCGCCGATGCCCGCCGCGTGGCCGCCGCCACCTCACTCGCCAAGGCCGAGGTGCTGCGGGAATTCCTCGAAATCGAAATCGAGGGCGAACTTCAGGCCGATGTCGCGCTCGACCCCGAAGCCGCCGAAATCAAACTTCCCGCCGCCGACGTGCGTCCCAGCGCCGACGTCCTGGTTTTTCCCAATCTCGACGCCGCCCACATCGCGCTCAAGTTGCTCCATCACGTCGCCGGCGTGCAGACCTACGGCCAGTTGATTCTCGGGCTGTCGCGACCGGCCGCGCAAATCCCGCGCACCTCCACCGTCGAGACGATTTTTGGCACCGCCGCCGCCATCGCCGTGGAGGCCATCAAATTCCACCAACTTTACCCGGACGGAGAAGTCTGAGGCTCGGCGGTTGACGAATCCGGAAACTGGCGGAGCGTGCCCGTCACCTTGCCGCCCACCAATCCCATGAGCCAGACGGATCAAAAACCCTCCGCAATTCCGGAGGAACTGGCGGAAGTCGGCAAATACCCGACCCTCGATCAGGCCCAAGAGCACGGTCTCGTGATCCTTGCCATGAGCGAGCCATGCCTGATCGCCGAGACGGAGACTCCAGGACAATATTCACTTCAGGCCGAGCCCGCCGCCGCGCCCAAGATCGCCAACGAGCTGCGGGCCTATGAAAGCGAACGACCGATTTCCCAGCCCACCGCGCCGGAGCGCGACTTGTTCCACCATTCCGCCGGTTGGGGAGTGTACGGATTTTGGATGCTCTGCCTGATCGGCGCATTTCTCTGGCAGCACAGTCATCCCTTGCTCGCGGAACGAGCCGCCTCATCAAGCATCGGCTTGATCGGCCATGGCGAATGGTGGCGGCCATTCACCGGGCTGTTTCTCCACGCCGATGCGCCCCACCTGCTCGGCAACCTGCTCAGCGGCTTGTTTTTCGGCACGCTTGTCGCCCGCTCCATCGGTGCCTGGCGTGGCTGGGCCCTCATTCTCGCCTGCGGCACCGTCGGCAACACCCTCACCTCCGCCCTCACCTGGCCGCAATCCTTCACCTCCATCGGTGCCTCCACCGCTGTTTTCGGCGCGCTCGGCATCCTCTCCGGCCTCGGCTTTTCCTCGCTCCTGCGCCAACACCTGCAACTGTCCTGGGCAAAAACCGCAGCCCCCGTGCTGGCCGGTGTCATCCTCCTCGGTTGGCTCGGCGGCGGCTCGGAATCCGGCAATACCGACGTGCTCGGCCACGT
>JBGSUP010000039.1:0-5338 GCA_041753485.1 Akkermansiaceae bacterium | reverse complement strand
CGCTGCCGTATGGGCCGTAGGCGTGGGCGCCACGCGCATAGGTGCCGGTGGCCGGATTGTATGCCGCAGCGTATCCGGCGCCGCCGTATGGGCCGTACACGCTGCTCGCCGCGCCGTAGTAATAGCCACCGTAGCCGTGGTGGTAAACCGCTCCGCAGCCGTAGGAGTAATAGGCCGGGTATGGGTAGCAGTAGTGGACGTGGCAATCGTCGATGAGCTCTGCGGCGACCAGCCCGGCTCCGAACATCAGCACGCCGGTGGCCGCGACATACTCGCCGCTGTAGCCGGAGGTCTGGTTGTAAACGATGGTGTCGGGGGTGGATTCCTTGACGGTCACGTAGGTGACGTTGTGTGCCGGGCTGGATGCGGGGATCGTGTAGATCGCTTTCGGAACATCCGTACACCAAGCCCATGGGCCGGTGGCGGTTTTGGCGGAAAACCAGACGCCCTCGTCGCAGCAGTAGTAGCCGTTATCCACGAGGAACACCGAGTAGGGCGAGTTGACTGCGTATTTCACCGTGGTGGTGGGGATCGGTTGGAAATTCGGCTCGCCTTGGTAGGTCACCACGAGGGTCGGCGGCTTTTGGGAATCGACGTAAGTGGATTGCGGCACTGAGGCGAGCAGCACGGCGTCCGCGGCTTCGTCAGTGCCGGGAACCGTGGCCTTGACGAAGGCAAGCGGATGGTCGTCGGGGATCTTCGCAAAATCCTCGGGCAAGTCATTGCTGGCGGCGCTCCATGGGCCTTCGAGTTTCGGCGCGCGGAACCAGCGGCCGGCGGCTTGGAAATAGAACTTGCCGCCGGCTGAATCGAGGACCAGCAGGCTTTCGGTGTTGGTGACCTCCAGCAGCTTGGTCTGTGGGATGGGATCGTATTGTGGCTGGCCTGCGGTAAGCACCAGTTCGGCGGGCTCGGTGCTGGCGATGACGCGCGCTGCGGCGGCGGATTTCTTGGCCGGCACGTGCTTGCGGACTTCCGCCCAGTTTTCGTCCTCCGGCAGCCTGTTGAGCTTCTCGGGCAGAGAATCGGCGACGGTCCACGGGCCATCGGCGGATTGGCTGGTCAGCCAGTGGTCTCCGTTCAGGAGGAAATAGCCTTGGCTGGCGGGTTCGAAAAAGACATCCCAGTTCGTGTTGACGGCGAACATGAGGTCCGGCTCGGCCGCGACGACAGGCTTGAACTGCGGCTCGCCCATGAAGATCACCAGCACGGCGGGCTGGTCGCTGTAGAAGATCTTTGGGGGGTCGAGGTTCACGTCCACCTGCTTCTGCACGGAGGCGGTTTCGGCGTCGAGGAAAGTAAGCACGCGGTCGAGCGACACGGTGATGAGTTGTTCAGGGGGGCGGAGCGCGACCACGGCTTTGAGCAGGGATGCCTTCTCGGCCTCGGAGACGCCGGAGAAACGGATATCACGTTTGGTGGCAAAGAGTTGGACGGTGCGGGCCTGCTGGTCGACGAGGGTCCGGGCCTCGATTTCCGCGACACCGAATTTGGGTTCTGCCAGGACGCCCTCGACCTCAATGGCGCAACGGATGCGGATGACCGAGTGGTCCTTCCACTCATCAACCTGCGGCTGATAGATGGTGAGCTTCTTGTTGTCCAAGACGTGTTCGCGGGGCCAACCGGGATCGGCGGGCGGTGCGGTTTCCGCGGCGGCGAAGCCGGGTGACATGATGCAAAAGCCGGCTGCGAGCGACAGCAAGGCAGGGATGTGGTTCGTGTGCATTTTCATAGTTTCTTCAAACCGCATAAGGCCGAAGCGAGCGTATTTTGTCGGTTTGGCAAATGGAATTTCTCAACTATCGCGGCAGATGACTTGCGATTGGTATTTTATCACGGGGTCGTCGAAGGCGTCCAGATCGTCGGCTTGCGCCTTTTGGACCAGGGGAAGATCTTCGTCGCTGGCCTGAAAGGCATCGGGCATGGCGGGGAGGAGTGGACGGGGTTAAGGCTGCAGCGAACCAGACCACCTCGTTTCATCCCCCGCTGTGCTGGATGAAAGTGCAATTTTGCGCTGGGCCGGATTCGACCACGGCGACGAATCGATCCGCTCGAGGTTCCTTGGGATTTGTCGGTTCGAGTCTGCATGGGAATTTGGTCCGCAGATCTGCCAGAGCCGTCGTCACTGGCACCGGAAGCCACAAGATTCTGGACTCGGTAACGATTGGCGGCGCGAACCCCCGGCGCTTCATCTGGGCCGAGATGGTGGAAATCCCCTAAGGCGAAATGTGTCGGATACCCATCCGGGATAGGGTCGTGCGCATTTCAACAAGCGCTTTGACGGCACTCGCGGGCTTCGGCGGACGGACCTTTTTCCCGGCTTTGACTTTGAGCCGCGCAACAGCCGGTCGATGCTCGCCGCGCTGATCCCGAAGAGCTGGGCGCGGATTTCCGCCAGCGGCTCGCTGGGCGCGGACAGCATTGGCATTATGGTATGTTCATCGGCAGGGTCAGAACCGAACAATATGCGCCGCTCCCGGCCCGGTCCGGCCCGAAGCGGCGCTTTGAAGCAGCTGCAATATGCGAACGCCTCGCCAGAGACGAAAACGAATCGTTGGTATCGGCAGGCCGAATCTCAAAGCCAAACCGGTGTCGATATTGCACCTTGCGCGTCCACTTCAGCGCCCGGCGCGGGTCGCGAATTGTAACGATTCGGCTGTTGTGAGCTGCAGCGCTGCATATTACATTTTCGTCACCGAAAATCCCTGTCATCCCCGTTTCTTGCGGGCAGGGCGGGTGACAACCAATCATTGCCATGAAGGATCAGCCCCAGAAGTCATCAACCACCGAAGTCGGAGTCGAACCGCCAACCGATGACAAACACGCTCAAGTGAAGGCGGCCAAAGCCAATCTCAAACAGGCCAAGTCTGCTGTGAAGATCGCAAAAAAAGCAGCGATCCAAGCGAAAAAGGAGGTCAAGGCGCTAAAGAAATCCCTGCCCAAAAAACAAGGGAAGGCGGTAGATTCCAAGTAACAACATCACTCGGCAAGCACGTTCCAGTCGCCTTTTGACTCCGCCACACCGACGAGCATCGTGGTCACAAGGCGCTTGGTTACGGATATCGTGACGCCCAATTCCCCCGCAAGCCACAGGCTCAAATCGGCTAGCATACCGGCCGAGATAACCGGCGAACCGCTGACCCGCGTTCGGATCGCCGCGTTTTTCGCATCGCTGCCCGTCATTGCCATGTGGACCACCCGCTTCGCACGTCGCCAGAGGGATTCATCCGGTTCCGCCTTACTCCTCCGCTCTCTTTCCATCTGAGTGGCGATCTTCTCACCGAGTTCATCCCAACCGCGAGTCTTCCTGCGTACTGCATCCAGTTCGGGCATCAGGCGCAGAAGAAACTCGGTTTCGCGGAGAAACCGCTCGTCATCATGGCGCGGTCGGCTGGTGGGATGCATACGTCGAATTTCACCACGGATCTTCCCAGATCGAGAAGCATCTCGCGAACCTTTCGACACTCGCCGTAAAGAACCGGCAAGGTCGCCCGCACCCTTGGCGCGAACCCATCGCGGAATTCGACGAATGCGAGGATTTCCGGAGGCGCTCCACTTGGATTTGTCTCGCGGCGATCACCCGTCTACGAATGGTTTCGGATTTCCCACCGCCGCTGGCATTCGAGGAAAGCTCGCGGAAGTTTACGAGGTGAACTTCCAGGTGGATGTCAACTCTGTCAAAGGTGGGGCGCGCGGCGCGTTGCTCATCCGGCGTGTATCCGGCCTCGCCGAAAAGGGCGCCCACGCCGACGGATTTGCGGAACTTGGTTTCGTTGAAGGGCACCTTGGCCATCTGCTTGCGCTCGTAGGCGGAGAGTTTCACCACATCGTCATAGAAGCCGGGGATGGTGAAGCGGCCTTTTTTGTCACGTATCGAGCCGACTTCCTCTTCTCCCTCGATGAGGAAATTGACGTTGCAGGGCAGCTCGTTGCCGGTCTTGAGCCAGGCTTCGACGGAGTTGATATGGGCGAGATGCTGGCCCTAGTTGTCGCTGATGCCACGGGCATAAACGTTGCGTCCCACGCGCCGCGGCTCGAACGGTGGGGAGGTCCAGAGTTCCAACGGGTCCGGCGGCTGCACGTCGTAGTGGCCGTAAACCAGGAAGGTCGGATTCTTCGGGTCCTGCTTCGGGGTCTTGGCGATCACCACCGGATAGCCGGTGGTTTTGCGGATCTCCGCCATCAAGCCCGCCTTGACGCAGCGGTCAACGAGCCACTCGGCGCAACGCTGCATGTCGCCGGCGTGATCCGACTGGGCGCTGATGCTGGGGATGCGGGTATAAGCGAAGAGTTCCTCGATGAAACGCTCTTCGTGGCTTGCGAGATAATCGAGAACGGCTTTAGGGCTCATGATGTCGGACTTCTGTGACTCGTTTTCTTCCGCAGCAATGAAATTCTCCTTTCGCAAAGGCGGACTCCGGAACAGCCGGGGTGGCTGTTTTGCTTGCGCGGCTCAGCCGCTCTTCCAATTCTCATCCATGGACGATGAATCCTTGTCACTGGCAACCATGCTGATCGGCCTCGCCGGCGGGCTGGCGCTGTTCCTGCACGGCATGACGATGATGTCGAACGCGATGCGGGCGATGGCCGGTTGCAAGTTGAAAACCATCATGGCCAGACTGGCCGGCAACCGCCTGAGCGCCTTGCTGACAGGGGTGGTGATCACGACGGTTGTGCAATCCTCATCGGTGACCTCGGTGATCGCAATCGGCTTTGTCTCGGCCGGCATCCTGTCGCTCGCGCAGGCGCTCGCGGTGATCATGGGCGCGGCGGTCGGCTCCACGGTCACCGCGCAGATCATCGCTTTCGATGTCAGCAATCTCGCGTTCCTGCTGGTGGCGGCCGGTTTCGGACTGTCGATGTGGAAAGCCCGGCGGATTCCAAGTTTGTTAGGCAGCGTGATCCTGGGTCTGGGTATCCTGTTCATCGGTCTCTCGATGATGTCGGGCTTCATGGCTCCGCTGCGCGCGCACCAGCCGTTCCTCGACCTCATGGCATCGATGTCGAATCCCTTGTTGGGAATTCTGATCGGTGCGGTTTTCACCGCGGTCGTGCAATCATCATCGGCGACTCTGGGAGTGATCATCGCGCTCGCCTCGCAGGGATTGATTCCCCTGGAAGCGGGCATCGCGCTGGTGTTCGGGGCCAATATCGGTACGACCATCACCGGCCTTCTGGCCACCATCGGCCAGCCGCGCACGGCGATGCAAGCTGCGGTCGGCTTGTTCGTTTTCAAGCTGCTGCTGGTGCTGGTCTGGCTGCCGCTGATGGGGCCGCTGGAAACCATCACCCGCGCGGTTTCACCCGTGGCGGAGGGCCTGCCGCCCGCCGAGCACCT
>JBGSUP010000038.1:0-23315 GCA_041753485.1 Akkermansiaceae bacterium | reverse complement strand
ACCACCTTGCGGGCGAGCGGTGAGGCAATCGCCCGGTCGCCGGAAATGGAGGTTGGCGTGGGAGTGGCAGGCGCAGGTGCGGGCGCTGTGGCAGGGGAAGAGGCAGGTGCGCTTGCGGCGGGGCCTGGCTCTGGAGCCGCCTGAAGATGGGCTTCATCGGGAGCGCGGCCGGAATCGCCATTGAGGACGGCGATAATGGAGCCAATCGGAGCTTTTTCGCCGGCTTGGATCCGGATTTCGGTCAGAATGCCGTCATCGAAGGATTCCATTTCCATGGTGGCCTTGTCGGTTTCCACATCAGCGAGCACATCGCCGATTTCGACGGAATCACCGACCTGTTTGTGCCATTTGACGAGGGTGCCCTCGGTCATGGTGTCGGAGAGTTTGGGCATTTCGATGTTAACGGACATGGTGCTGTTGGGAAGTGGCGTGAGAATGGGAAAAAGCGCGGTGAATTCCAGTCTTTTCAGAGTGGAGCGGTGGTGGAGACGAAAAAAGCGCGGGGAGTGGTCATGCTCCGCCGCGCTTGGAAACCGGATTCGAAAACCGCTCAAGGAGCAAGCGACCTCATGGTCGGAATCAGACCGATGTTGGGGCTGCCAGTGCCACCTTGGGCGGTTGCCATGCGCATGGTGGATTCGGAAGTGGTGCCGCAGCAATCCTTTTCGGGGCAGAAAAAACGGGTGCAGGGCCCGCAGGGGATGCGAGTCCGCTTGGTGACGGTCTTGTAGCGGGGAACTCTCTTTTCGATGGTCTGGACCGATCCACCCAAGCCGCTTTTGGCGTCGCCGGGAGTCACGATTTCCTCGGTCACGATGTCATAGCTGCAGGTTTTCACCTGGCGGGTTTCCGTGCGGTAACCTGCTGAATGTGAGGAAACTCCAAACATCGAACAACAAGAGGAGAAACCAAGAGAGATGGCGGCTAACGACAGGAGTAGGGTGAGGTTTTTCATGATGGTGGATGGTTTTGATGGAGAAAAATCAAAAAAGACAGCAGCAGGAGGCGAGTGACAAGGCGAGGACAGCGGAAGCAGCGGCGATCAGCAAGCGCGGAATCATGGACGAATGCTAGGAAACACGATCCGCTTGGCAATGAAAAAGACCGGATAAATCATCTGGCGCGGGTCAGCCCGCAGGCTGAGCGGCCTCATGCGGCCAGGCGGCGACGCTCTTGTCCGTGTGCCCGTCGGCGGCAAGCGCCAGGTCACGGGGATGCTTGATTTCCTCACCCAGCGTGAAAAAGCGGCTATTCGGGTGGGATCAAGTTCGGGCCATCGCATGGTGATGGCTCAGAGCAGCGAGCAGGAAAAGCACCGTCAACCAGGTCCAAAACAGCGTGAAGGCGAGATGAGCGAAGGTTTCAAAGGCCCTGCCGCGCCAGAGTTCGGATGAATAGCCGAAAAACTGGATCACCAGCCGAATGCCCCAGAAGACCGCCAGTCCGAGACAGATCCTTCGGCCGAGCGGGGTGTGGATCAGGTCTGCCGCGCTGGTCAGGCAGAGCAGGCCCATCAGGAAGACGGTCAGCGCGATGAAAAACGTGTGAACGTGGAGGATCTGGCGGGTCAGCAGGCTGAGCCCGGCGGTTTCCTCTTTCCAGCGGAAGTAGCGCGGAAAGACAGCGTGCAACAGGGCCAGTGCCATCAACAGGCCGCCGGTGATCTCAAGCAGTGTTTTCATCGGGGTCGAGAACAAAGGTGGTGATCAGGAGGTTGTTGCGGAATTCGCGGGCGACGCGGAATCCCGCGGCATGAAACGTGGCTAGCCACGCGTCGCGCGGATGGAAATGCCATGCACCGATCGAATAGGCCGCGATGTTGGCGAGATCGCGCAAGTGCTCGGTGACGATCACCCGTCCGCCAGGCGCGAGCACGCGCTTGAGTTCGCGGAAAAAAATCACGCGCTCGCCGTCATCGCGGATCTCGTGGGCGGCGAGGATCAGCAGCACGCGGTCCAGCGAGGAATCAGCCAGCGGGATTTGATCCGTGCGGATCGCCATGGTTTCCGGTGACGGCGGATGCGCCCTGCGGGCGCGGCGGATGGAGATCTCGGTGTGTTTCGCGGGATCGTAAAAATCGAAGATATGCCAATCGGTCTTGGGAAATGCCGACTTGAGAAGAACGCTGGTTTCATCAAACCCGGCATGGACGTTCGCGGCGTGGCGAGCTTGCCCGAGCTCCGGCTCCAGCCATGACACTTGATAGAGTCCGCTCGCATCGTAGGCGTGCCAGGTGGCGAGCAAGGATAGCAGGACGGAAAACGCGGCGGCAACGGCGGACAAGGCGCAGAACAAGGCCGCCACTCCTGTTAGAAAAACCGCGCCCGCGAGCAGGATGGCGATGGCGGCCAGCGCCATGGCGTGAAGGTGCCAGTTGAAGCGGATGATGGTCCACACACCCTGGAAAGGCCGGCGTTTCACGGGTTGGGCCATGGCTCGGTGCTTCCTTTCTTCCAGTGATAGGGGATGTTTCTCACGACAAACGCATTGGCGAGGACGGCATCGCCATGGCCGAGTTCGGCGAGAAACGGAATGTCGTGGCGCAGCACCCGCACCGGCCGCGGCTTCCAGTCGGAACGCACGCCCTCGACGATGAGCACGCGCTTCTTCTCCGCCTCGCAGGTGAAGGTGAAGGGCAGCGGACCGCTGAACCTCCGCGCGTCCTCCCAGCGCCTGAAAGGCGAGCCTTCGGGAAGATCCCCTCCTTCTGTTAGATCAACCTCGATCTCAAGACCGGTGCGCGGCGCGGCGATCCGCAGCCGTTCGTCCCGCTCCGTCACCCGAACGCCGGTTTCCACATAGCGGTAGCGGGTGAAAAGGTTGCCCAACCACTCCATCTGTTTTTTGTCCGTCTCCGAGCGCAGGATATACAATCCGCGGAGATTGCGGCCGGATGTCGACCGGTAGCGCACGAAATAACGATAGCCGACGAGCACGAAGTCATGACCGAGGAACGCGGGAAACCCCGCAGGCCTGAGACGGCGTGTCCGCACCACCGCCACGGCGACGAAGGACCACTTGTCCTCAAACACATCCGGCACAAGACAGGATGGCAGGCGTGAGGCAATGTCCTCCCTGGCAACCGCGAAGGTCAGCGTGCAGGAATAATCGAACCAGGCGTTGACCGCGAAGGGATTGGCTCTCGGCAGGCAGAGGTTCATCGTTTTCCCGGACGGAATCCCGCCCATGCGATGACCATGATGTAGGCCAGCGCGATGAGCGAGTTGAATCTGCCGAACAGCAGCAGGTCGGGCACGACGATGAACTCGATGACGTTCATCGCCAGCACGGCCGCGATCTGCGCGGCACAACTCCATTTCCAGCGGATGCCTGATAGAATCCACACCGCCATCAGCACCTCGCCAACGCCGATCATGCGCGTGAGCAGCAACGAATGCTCCTCACCCAGTATCCGCGCGACGATCTCCCGGTGGCGCGGCACGCCATCCATGATCTTGCACCAGATGCCGTTCACCAGCCAGACGGCGGCAAAGAACAGGCGGAGCGGAAACGCTGCGGTCATGGTGATAGGGATCATCGCCGCAATGGCAGGAAACGGAAGGGTAAAGGGAGACAGGTTCAAAAGCTCTTGATTTTGGTCATCTTGAATTCAACCTGCGACGGTGATCCGCATCCTGCTTTTGATCTGCATTGGGTTTTCCATGGCCAAGGCCGTCACGAAACCGAACATTCTGTTTGTTTTCGCCGATGATCTGGGCTGGCGGGACGTGGGTTATCAAGGGGAGGGTTTTTTTGAAACTCCGCGCATCGATGCGTTTGCCAAGTCGGGAATGGTTTTCACGAACGGATACGCCCCGGCGGCGAACTGCCAGCCGACGCGGGCCTGCCTGATCTCCGGGCAATACACTCCCCGGCATCATGTCTATGCCGTCGGTTCGACCAAGCGCGGTCCCGCTGGAATGATGCGGCTGGTCCCGATCCCCAACCGGTCGGGGATACCGGCGGGGGAATGGTCTTTGGCGGACGCCATGCGCTCCGCGGGATATGCCACGGGGATATTCGGCAAGTGGCATCTGTCAGGGGCGGACGGATGTTCGCCGACCGAACAGGGATTCGATGTCTATCATGATTCCGCCGGGGGAAGGAATCCGAATCATTCCTCCGGAAAGGCCGAGGAGGATCCCAAGAGAATATTCTCGATGACGCGTGAGCTGATGGCTTTCATGGAAAATAACGCGCGGGCGGGAAAACCGTTTTTCGCATACATGTCACACCATGCGATCCACACGGCCCTGGAGGCCAGAAAAGAGACATTGGATCATTTCCAAAACAAGGCCGGGACCGCGGATGAGAAGGAGTTGGCGCTCTACGCGGCGTGCGCGAAGGATCTGGACAGCGGTGTCGGGATGTTGCTGGAAAAACTCGACGAGCTGGGGATTGCCGACAACACGCTGGTGGTTTTATCATCGGACAACGGGGCGACGAACCAATCATCCCAGGAGCCGTTGCGTGGAAACAAGGGTGCGTATTATGAAGGCGGCATCCGCGTGCCGTTCATCATCCGCTGGCCGGGAGTGACGGAGCCCGGCTCGCGCATGGATGTGGTGGTATCACAAGTCGATCTGTTTCCAACCTTCGTGGAAGCCGCCGGAGCCTCCATTCCGCCGGACAAGATCCTCGACGGCGAGAGCCTCAAGACACTGTGCGGCGGCGGCGGGCTGAAGCGCGAGGCGGTGTTCTGGCACTTCCCCGGCTATCTCGACCGCCCGGTGATCCGCGGGCGCGACAAGGTGTTCCGCACACGCCCGGTCAGCGTGATCCGCAAGGGCGAGTGGAAGCTTTTCCTCTACCACGAGGAATGGCTGCTCGATGGCGGCAGGGAGAAACTCGCGACCAACCATGCCGTCGAACTCTATCACATTGCCGGAGACACGGGCGAGCGCAACAACCTGTCGGGCTCCAATCCGGAGAAGCGCGACGAGTTGTTGGATGATCTGCTCGCCTGGTTTGAAAAAACCGGTGCGAAGCTGGCGGAAAAGAAGCCGGCGGAATGAGGATGCCCGTGCCGCGTCGGTTGATCCTGGAGAGGGAAATGAACCACGGGTGGCACTGATTCACACGGATAATCAAAGAGTCGTAAAATCCTTTCTGTCACTTTTTGAGGCTCTGGGATAGCCAGCCCGATCCGGCAAACGCCCCACCCGGCGCGGTCTCGCGGTTGTGCGCCGGATCATCGGTGCTGAAGAAAATCACCGCCTGTTAGGAAGCCGAGAGGAGCAACACAAGCAGAAGCGGTCCCACAAGTTGTTAGAAATCGGATTCGGGTGACAGTCGCGTCACTGCTGTCATTTTCCATGGCCGGCTTCCAGCATCTTCAGCCGTGCCGCGAGGTATTTGCCGCATGGGATGGGCGCATCACCCCCGAGCCGGATCAGATAGGGTTTCCCGGTGGTGGACGAACGGGTGGCGGCGACGCTGATGAAACTTGCCGCGCTGAGGATTTTCTTTTCGTTGGCCTGCCACTTGCCGCGCAGGAACTTGACGGCGGATTTGGCGTCGTAATCCTTGCCGTTGCGGATGAACTTCGCGTCGTCGAGACCGCCGACGTGCGTGAGAAGAGCCTCGATCTTGGTTTTTTCCACCGCAGGCAGTCGCTCCGCACGCAGGCCGGGAGTGGAGTAGAAAAATGCCAGAAGGGCGATGATGGGGAAAAATCCGGAAGTCATGACTGATGGCATTCAATCGGAGCGAGGGCATACTCGCAGCTTATGTATAAGAAGCAAATCAAACCGCGCGGTGCCACAGCTCGTCAACCCGTCCGCCGTGGGTTCCAATCCGCGTGATTCGCGGTCAAGTCCACCGCATTGACCCTGCAACTTCGGGATCGGGGATCCTCGCATGGTGGTTGCAAACCGCCGCCACGGCCCTCAAGCCATCGCCAGCACCTTCTCGATGATCCGGCGCGGGTTGGGCAGTTGCTCCTGCTCGATGTGCGGCGAGTAAATGGCCGGCGCGTCGATGGAACAAACGCGCTGGACCGGGGCGTCGAGGTAGTCGAAGGCGTTTTCCATGATGATGGTGGAAATCATCGCCGCGACACCGCCGAAGGGTTTGGATTCATCCACCAGGACCACACGGTTGGTTTTCCGGACGGTCTTGATGATGGCATCCACGTCGAGCGGACGGATCGAACGCAGGTCGAGCACCTCGGCGCTGATGGCGTGTTCGTTTTGCAGGGTTTCGGCGGCGGTGAGGGCGTGGATGACCGAGCGGCCGTGGGCGATGAGTGAGATGTCCGTGCCCTCGCGCTTGAGATCGGCGACGCCGAGCGGGATGATGAAGTCGCCGTCGGCGGGATCGGGGACTTCGCCGGAGTTGCCGTAAAGCAGGGTGTTTTCCATGAAATAGACCGGGTCGTTGTCACGGATGGCGGCTTTGATCAGGCCTTTGGCATCGGCCGGGGTGGCGGGCGCGCAGACTTTCAATCCTGGAAACGCGGCGAACAAACCTTCCGGGATGTGTGAGTGGGTGGCACCCATGCCGGTGCCGCCGTTGGCCGGGCCGCGGACGACGATGGGGCAGTGGCAGAGGCCGCCGGACATGTAGCGCACACAGGCGGCGTTGGATACGAGTTGGTCGAAGGCAACCGAGTGAAAGGACCAGAACATCAACTCCATGACCGGGCGCACACCGAGCATCGAGGCACCGATGCCCATGCCGATGAACCCGGCTTCGGAGATCGGAGTATCGACAATGCGCTTGTCGCCCCATTTTTTCCAGAGGCCTTCGGTGACCTTGTAGGCGCCGTTGTATTGGGCGACCTCCTCGCCCATGATGACGACGTTGGGATCGCGGGCGAGTTCCTCATCGAGGCCTTCACGGAGGGCTTCACGGTAGGTGAGTGTGCGCATGGGAGATGGGTGTGGTTCAGGAGTCGAAGAAATGGCGGCCGATCTTCGAGGCGGGTGTGTGGTTGTCGGATTCCCAATACACATCGGTGCTGATGTCCGCGATGGTGGGCGCGGGTGATTCGTCGGCGAATTTCACGGATGCGGCGGCTTCCTCCTGGGCGGACTTGTTGATCGCGGCGGCTTCTTCTTCTGTTAGAACACCCTCCCCGATCAGCTTGCGGCGGAACACATTGATCGGGTCGTGGTTCTGCTTGTAATTCTCGATTTCCTCCGGCGTGCGGTAACCTCCCTTGTGACTTGAATCGGCAACACTGTGACCGTAGTAGCGATAGGTGTCGATTTCCAGCAAGGTGGGTTTGAAGTCCTTGCGTGCGCGCTCCATGGCGATCTGAGTCTTGGCGCGGACTTCGTAAATGTCCGAGCCGTCGATGACGTCCCATTCCATGCCGTAGGCTTCGCCGCGCTGGGCGAGGCAGCCGCCGTAGGCCGATGAGCGTTCCTGCGAGGTGCCCATCGAGTAACCGTTGTTTTCGATCACGAACACCACCGGGACGTCGAACAGCGCGGCGAGGTTGAGCGATTCGTGGAAGGCACCCTGGTTCACCGCGCCATCGCCGAGGTAGCAGAGGCAGCAGCCCTCCTTGCCGAGATACTTGAGGCCATAGGCCAGGCCGAGGCCGAGCGGCGTCTGGCCGGCGACGATGCCGTGACCACCCCAGAAATTCTTGTCGGGCGCGAAGAAGTGCATCGAGCCACCCTTGCCCTTCGAGCAGCCGGTCTGCTTGCCGAACATCTCCGCCATGCACTCGTTCATGCTCATGCCGACGGCCAGCGCGTGGCCGTGGTCGCGATAGGCGGTGATGAAATGATCGTCCGGGCCGCCCAGCGAAATGGTGCCTACGGCCACTGCCTCCTGGCCGATATAGAGATGGAGGAAGCCGTTCATCTTGCCGCCCGCATAGTATTTTAGCGCGGCCTGCTCGAAGCGGCGGATGCGGACCATTTGCGTGAACAGCTCGATTTTCCGCTCGGGCGTGAGCGACTGGTTGATCGGCGAGCTGGCGAAATCGAGTGGCGAGAGATTGGCGCTGGTCATGGCGGACGCGGAGATGCGTGGGTGGCGGGCCGGAACCCTCGCGAAGCCAAGCCTGCGAGGCAAGGATTTTTCGGGAAGGCTGCCCTAGACGAGGGTGCAGGACCAAAAAGTTGGCCGAGACACGAGCGAGCCTGTCTTGAGTGCCCGCGGAGGGGCGGCGTAACTTTTTTGTTCTGCGCCTCCCGGGTGATCGACATCCGGAAACTCCCGCCTCACCCTGCGGCATGCCCGGAGACGCCATCCACGGTTTCGCTGTGGTAGTCCACGCTCACAGCTCGGCGACTGATAAGATCGCGCTCTTCCGCTCGTTGTTCTGCGGGCGGCAGGACGTCTATCCCCGGCGATTCGAAAACCAACGGACCGGCCGCGCCGGCTACGCGCCGGCCTGCGGCAATGAATGGGCGCATGGCATTTGCGAGAAACCCCGGATCAATTGCGCCGCTTGCCCGAACCGCGCCTTCCTGCCGGTGACCGATGAGGTCATCCGCTGGCACCTCTCGGGCAAGGACGGCCATGGCAAGGACTTCATCGCTGGCGTTTATCCGATGCTGGCGGATGAAACCTGCTATTTCCTGGCAATCGACTTCGATAAGGAAACATGGCGCGACGACGTGCTGGCGGTCATGGCAAGTTGCCGGCGACTGCAAATCCCCACCGTGCTCGAACGCTCGCGTTCCGGCAACGGCGGGCATGTCTGGTTGTTTTTCGCCGAGGCTGTGCCCGCCACCCTCGCCCGAAAGGTTGGCTCGTTCGTTCTCACGGAAACGATGGAGCAGCGCCCGGAACTCGGGCTTGCCTCCTACGACCGGCTTTTCCCGAATCAGGACACCCTGCCGAAAGGCGGCTTCGGCAACCTCATTGCACTGCCCTTGCAGAAAAATCCGCGGATGAATGGCAACAGCCTGTTCGTGGATGACAATCTGGTTCCCTGGCGGGACCAGTGGGCGTTTCTATCCACCATCCAGCGCGTGCCCAAGTCGCGCGTCGTGGCGATCGCCCATGATGCCGAGGCCTGTGGACGTGTGACTGGCGTGCGCTTTGCGCTGGCGTCTGATGATGAGGATTCCGAACCGTGGAATACACCACCATCGCGGCGACATCGTGAGGCACCGATCACGGGCTCTTTGCCGAAAGAGATCGAGTTGATCCTCGGCGATCAGATCTATCTCGCAAAAGATTGCCTGCCAGCGGCGCTGCGCAACCGGCTGCTGCGTCTCGCCGCCTTTCAGAATCCCGAGTTCTACCGCGCCCAGGCAATGCGCCTGTCCACCTACGACAAACCTCGTATCATCGGCTGCGCGGAGGATCTGCCGTTGCACATCGGTCTGCCGCGCGGATGCCACGATGACTTGCTGGTGCTGCTCAAGGGACTCAAGATCAAGCCGCGCATCCGCGACGAGCGTGTGACGGGCAAAGCACTTGATACCAACTTCGCCGGCACGCTCCGCCCCGAACAGGAAACCGCCGCTGCCGACATGCTCGCGCACGATACCGGCGTGCTCGCCGCCACCACCGCCTTCGGAAAAACCGTGCTCGCAGCATATCTCATCGCCGCGCGTGGCGTGAACACGCTGATCCTCGTTCACCGCCAGCAGTTGATGGAACAATGGGTCGAGCGGCTTTACTCATTTCTCGATCTGCCCGCCAAGTCGGTCGGCAGGTTCGGTGGCGGGCACAGGAAACTTAATGGTAACATCGATGTCGCGCTGATCCAAAGCCTGTGCCGCAAGGGCGTGGTGGATGACCGCGTGGCGGATTACGGACATCTGATCGTGGACGAGTGCCATCATCTATCAGCACACAGTTTCGAACTGGTAGCCCGCCGCGCCAAGGCCCGGTTCGTATGTGGGCTCTCCGCCACCATCAGCCGCAAGGACGGTCATCATCCGATCATTTTCATGCAGTGCGGCCCGGTCCGCCACCGGGTGGATGCGAAACAACAGGCCGAAGCCCGGCCGTTTTCCCATCATGTGATTGTCCGGCCTACCGGCTTCCGCTCGCTCGCCCAGCCGGATCCCGACCGGCGCTTGGAATACCAGAATCTCTGCGCCGAACTCATCCGTTGCACGCCACGCAATGAAATGATCCGCGATGAGGTGCTGGCCTCCCTGAGCGAAGGGCGCTCACCATTGGTTCTCACGGAACGAACCGAGCACATTGCCATTCTATCAGACCTGCTTCATCCTCACGTCCCGCGCCTCGTCATCCTGCAGGGCGGCATGGGGCGCAAGACATTGCGCGAAGCGATGGAAAAACTCGTCGCCATCCCCGAAAACGAAACCCGCGTGGTGATCGCCACCGGAAAGTTTGTCGGCGAAGGTTTCGACGATTCACGGCTCGACACACTTTTCCTCACGATGCCCGTCTCGTGGCGCGGCATCATCGCCCAATACGCCGGACGTCTCCACCGCCTGCACGATGGCAAACGCGAGGTGCGCATCCATGACTATGCCGATCTCGACGTGCCGATGCTTTCGCGCATGTTCGACAAGCGCTGCGCCGGCTACGAGGCGGTGGGTTATACCATTCTTCTGCCCGCCAGCGCTTTGCCCGGTTGGCCCACCGAGGTGCCGCTGCCAATCGATCCTGTGTGGAAAAACGACTACGCCGCCAGCGTCCGACGACTCATCCGCGACGGCGTGGATGCGCCACTGGCTAGCCTGTTTGTCTCCGCGGCCCAGCCCGCATCCGATGACCAACGCGCCCGCAGCGCGTCCGAGGCCTTTCTTTTCCAACGCCTTGAATCCCTAACGGAGACCGTTGGCATGTTCCGCCTGAATGTGAAACTGCCGATCCCCTTCGACAACTGGAGCGAGATGGAGGTCGATCTGTTCTGCGCCGATCTCAAGCTCGCCATCGAGATCGACGGCCCGCAGCATCTCGCAGATCCCGCCGCCTATCGCCGCGACCGCCGCAAGGACGCCTTGCTTCAGGAAAACGGCTGCCATGTCCTGCGTTTCCTCGCTGAGGATCTATCCAAGCGTCTCGACACCACACTCGACTCCATTCTCCGCGCCATCGCCCACCTTCGGCGCGAGCGATAGAAACGCAGGTATGAATGATTCCAAGCACATCCTCACCGATTTTGCCCAACTCCGCTTCCACCACGAAGCCGATCCGTTCCACGCCCTGCTCCACGCGCTCAGCCACCGCACCTCGTCGTCTTCGATGTGGAAACCACCGGCCTCTCGCCTGCCGAGGATGAAGTCATCGCTCTCAGCGCGGTGAAACTCGTCGCCTGTCGCCCGGCCGGGCAGTTCGCGGCCTTCCTGCGCCCCACCCGCCCGCTCGGCGAATCGTCCGCCATCCACGGCATCAGCGAGGAAACCCTGCAATCCCACGGCCACGGTCCCGTCGGCGTCTTCCGCGAATTCGCCCGCTTCCACATCCTCACCGTCCACCAAGCCAAAGGCCGCGAACTCGTTCATCGACGGCATGGGCGACGAAGAATTTCCCTAAAACTTCGACACGACATCCATCCTCGGCAAAACACCGCGCCAACGCCAGCTTCACCCCATGAACACGACGACTGTGGAAGAACGCCTGACTCGTATTGAGCGCGAGTTCGACGAGTTGAAACACGAAGTCCTGGCTCTCAAGCCGTGTGTCAAATCCTGGCGGCAAACCGTAGGCGCGATTCCCGATGATGAATTTTCACGCAATGCCGAGAAACTAGGCCGCGAGTGGCGCGAACAGGCGAACAAGGACTATTTTCGACCATCCTCATCGCCGTGAGTATCTTAACCGCAGAATCGAAGAATGTCGTAGCACGGTGGCATCAGGTTTCCGCAAAGCTCCAAGCAATGACCCCTGAAGAAAGAGCAGGAACCTTAGTCTCAGCTGGGATACTCACGGAGAAAGGCAACGTCGCGAAGCGGTATAGGAACGTGATCGTTCCGACCGCGGCAAAGACACCGATCAAGCTTAAATTGTTTGCTTCGGGGAGCCGATCAATAAGCCTTGTGGCTGGAGTGGCCGGCGGAGTCCACGAACGAACCGAGTTCAGGTGGGTAAAGGCTGAGATTTTGAAAAGCTGAAACGCTGAAATTCAAGTAGTCGCCGCCGGGCTGGTGGTTTTCCAGCAACCGGAGATCGAGCTTTCCCAACGCTTGATGGAGGCGGCGCGGAACCGCTTGGCTGAACCGGAACTGGAATACGGGATCCAGAAGTCGAAGGTGGATTCTGTCCGTTCCAAACTCTTCGCCGCGCTGCGGACGACCTATCAGGAACGGGACCGGCTGCGGTTGTTGGTGCAATTTCGTGAGGGGAGCACACGCCCTCGCGTGTGGATTTTTGCGCCTACGCTGAAATCATGCGTCTGCTGCGTGGGACAGGGTCACTCGTGATGCGCGCCGACCATGCCGCGAGGGCGCGACATGGAACACGCGCGGACGCGTGTGCTCCCCGCCGAGATGGAAATCTTCCGGGAGGTTGAGCAGGACGAAAAAGTCATCGACCGGATCGCCGCCGCGCAGCGGGAGGAACTGGAGCAGGAAATCACCACCTTGCCGTCCGAAGCCGAGCAGGTGGCGGAGGAAGTGCGGGAATTGTCGGGCGAGGTGCAGTTTTGATGGAGATGCTATTTCCTCCGCAGGCCGAAGCGGGGGTTCCGGCGGTCATGGCGCAGTGTTATGATCCGCACGCCATCGAGTTCTTCGTAGAACAGCAGATGATAGGGGAATTTTTCAAGATTGGCGCGCCGCCAGCCGCTGGGATCGGAGTGAAAACGTTCTGGATGGGTTTCGATCTGTCGGCAGGCATGCTCGAATTTGGCCCAGAAATCGTTACCGAGCGAATCGCTGGTCGAGTCATAGTGACGGATCGCGGTGCCCACGTCGCGCCGGACCTGTGGGTGAAAACACAGCATCAGCGTTCCCGGTCGGAATAAGCGCCCTCGCGCAGCTCTGCCATGGAAATGGTGCTGACTTCACCCGTTTTCATCTGGCGGAGCCTTGCAGCCACTTCCTCGTCAGAAACGTCGTAATCCGGCTCGGGCAGCGAGTGGAGCAGGAAACTCGCCAATGAGGCTCTCTGTTCTACCGGCAACGCCGCAGTTTGTATCTTGAACTCTGCAAGACTGACCGTGGGAGGAGCCTACCAAAGGTTCGGGAGTTGCGAACGAAGGATTTCTAACTCGGTCGATGGATTCAAGGCCTTCTTGGACCGAAACGTATGACTTTTCCGGCCGGATGAAAATGAAACGAATGTCATAATCGCTATCCGGCGAGGCGAATCCCCACGCCCGGCTGCCGGATTAGCAGGCATAGACGATGCGCACGCCGTGAACGAATTCGATGCGTGCCAGGAGCGTATTGATTTCGGTGAGCATGAATTCAGCGGGCCAGAGGTTTGAGCCAAGGATGCCTGGCAGCTCAAGCCTTGCATGATGTTGAGGTTCTGGTATTCCTTCGGCCGGCCCTTCTCGTCGAGCTGATAGAATTCGCGGCTAAAGCGGAACAACGGGCCGAAGAGCGCGGGGTTGAGGAAGTCGGCGATTGAATATAACCCGCCGATGCGGTTCTCGACAGGCGTGCCTGTCAGGACAAAGGCATAACGCGACTGGAGGCGCTTGACGGCGCGGGCGGTCTTGGTGGCCCAGTTCTTGATGCGCTGGGCTTCATCGAGCACGATGATGTCGGGCTTCAGCCTTGCGATGATGTCGAGCGTGTCGGTGACGACCTGCTCGTAGTTGACGATGGTGAAGAAGGTCGGATTACTATCGGCATAGTAGGCGGCACGGACGGCGTGCGGGCCGAAGACGAGGCGCTGGCTGAGGGTGGTGAATCGCCGGATCTGTTCCTCCCATTCGGTCTTGAGGGAGGCTGGCGTGACGACGAGGACGCGCTTCGCTTTTCCAAGGCGATGGAGCAGGGCACAGGCAGCGATGGCTTGGATGGTTTTGCCGAGGCCCATTTCATCGGCGAGCAGCACACGTTCGCCGAAGGCAAGGTGCAGGTGAACGAGCGTCCGGCGAGATTGCGGATTTCAACCTGGCAGGTCATGCCGGTGGGCGAGCGGACGGCTAAATTGGAGAAGACGGGATGCTCAGGGGTGGGGTTGGTCAAAGAGTGCTTTTCCTCGATCGCGCGCTGGACGTGGCGATGGATTTCAAGCTCGTCGGTGTTGCGCCAATCGGCGGCGTGTTGCCCGGGTTTCGGCTTTTTCTTGGCGGGAATGGTCAGGCTTGGTAAGGGAGTGGGTGCTTCCTTGAAATACAGGTCATGCAAATCATGAATTGGGGATTTTCGGGGCGGAAAATTTCAGCTAAGCCGTTGCCATGAACATCGATGAACTGGTGGCAGCGGCCTGGCAGGCACGTGAATCGGCGTATGCTCCTTATTCCCATTTTGCCGTTGGTGCCGCCTTGCGCACGGGTGACGGGCGAATTTTCACCGGCTGCAACGTGGAGAATCTCTCCTACGGGCTGACCCAGTGTGCCGAGAGAACGGCGATCTGCAGCGCGGTGGCCGCCGGGGTGCGGGAATTTGTCATGCTGGTCGTGGTGGCGGATACGGCGGTGCCGATTTCCCCCTGCGGCGCGTGTCGGCAGGTGATGGCGGAATTTGCCGTGCCGCGCGTGATTCTGGCCAACCGGGGGCAGCGGCTGGAGTTTTCCATGGTGGAACTTCTACCCCGAGCTTCGGTCGGAATTTTGGATCGTGCGGAGTGATTTGTTCCACGTGGAACGCGCGTTTTTCCGGGCTTGAGCCGGGACGCCCCTTGGCTATGTTCCGCGTCCCACGATGTTCCGATACCCAAAAATTTATGATGTGATTGTGATTGGGGCTGGCCATGCCGGGGTCGAGGCTGCGATGGCGGCGGCCCGGCTGGGCTGTCAGGTGGCGGTGCTGACGCAGAATCTTGACACGGTCGGCCAGATGTCCTGCAACCCGGCGATTGGTGGGTTGGCCAAGGGCCACATGGTGCGCGAAATCGATGCGTTGGGTGGAATCATGGGGCTCAACACCGATGCCACCGGCATCCAGTGGCGGATGTTGAACGCCTCCAAGGGGCCGTCGGTGCGTGCGCCCCGGGCGCAGTGTGACAAAAAGGCCTACCAATTCCGAATGAAGCGCGAGTTGGAGGCGATGCCCGGGATCGAGATCCACCAGGGAAACGTGGCGGATCTTTTGGTGGAAGGCGGCCGGATCGTCGGGCTTGCGACCTCGTTGGGGATGGAAATTTCCGGGAAGTCGGTGATCCTGAGCGCGGGCACCTTCATGGGTGGGCTGATGCACGTCGGCTTGCGCAATGAAAAAGGCGGACGGATGGGGGATGCCACTTCGAATGTGTCGGAAGCGCTGAAGCGCTTGGGTTTCGAGGTGGAGCGCTTCAAAACGGGGACGCCCTGCCGACTCAACGGCCGGTCCATCGACTTTTCGCGCTGCGAGCGTCAGGAAGGTGATGAACCGGTGCCAAAATTCAGTTTCATGGCGGATACGCTGAGGAAAGGGCCTGACGACCTGTTTACCCTGAATCCGTGGGGAGACCCCGAGTTCCACGTGGAACAATTGCCGTGCTGGATCACTTACACCAATACCAAGACCCATGAGGTGATCCGCGCCAATTTGCACCAGTCGCCGATGTATTGTGGGGTCATTGAAGGGGTGGGGCCGCGTTATTGCCCGTCGATCGAGGACAAGGTGGTGCGGTTTGCGGACAAGGAGCGGCATCAGGTGTTTCTGGAACCGGAGGGGCGACACACGCATGAATTTTATGTGAACGGTGTCTCCACCTCGCTGCCGTATCAGGTGCAGCTCGATTTCCTGCGGTCGATTGTCGGCCTGGAAAAATGTGAAATCCTGCGCCCTGGCTACGCGGTGGAGTATGATTACTGCCCGCCGACCCAGCTTCGGCCGACTTTGGAAACCAAGCAGCTTGAGGGATTGTATTTTGCCGGTCAAATCAACGGCACCTCGGGCTACGAGGAAGCGGCGGGGCAGGGGCTGCTCGCCGGGGCGAACGCCGCGCTCAAAGTGCTTGGCCAGCCTGAATTCATTCTTGGCCGGGATGAGGCCTACCTTGGGGTCATGATCGACGACCTGGTTACCCGCGGTTGCACGGAGCCGTACCGGATGTTCACCAGTCGGGCGGAATACCGGCTCTTGTTGCGCCAGGACAACGCGGACCTGCGGCTCACCCCGCGGGCGGCGGAGATCGGCCTGTTGAGTGGTGAACGGGTCCGGAGGGCGGAGGAAAAGCGGGCGATCTTGCAGAAAGCGGACCGTTGGGTGCGGCAAACCGTGCATGAGGGCTTGAAACTCGACCAGTGGTTCCGCCGCAGCGAGAATTCCTGGCGGATGCTTCCCGGGATCATGCAAACCGAGTTCCACATGGATCTGTGGCACCTGATTGAGACGGATTTCAAATATGAAGGCCACCTTGAACGCCAACGCACGCAGATCGAACGCATGAGCCGTCAGGAGGGGAAACGACTTCCGGAGACTCTCGATTACGCTACGATCCACGGCCTCAAGAGAGAGGCACAACTTCGATTTTCCGAGATTCGGCCCGCCACTCTGGGTCAGGCCGGCCGGATTCCCGGCATCACTCCGGCGGACGTGGCGATGCTCGCGGTGTGGCTCGAAAAACTAGAGCGTGAAGCGGCGCTATAATCATAGAATTTAAAGCATTGATAATTAGAAACTTTTGGAAATTTTGCTTGGGCCCGGATGGTTGAATCGAAGGTTTGAGGCGCAGATGGTCAGGAATTACGGGATCCAAGGTCAAGTCTGCCCGATTTCAGGCATGCGGCACCGCAATCGGTTTAAATTTTCAAGTTCCATTGTCTAGAACCGGATGTGAATGATCGCCATTCTCCGGACGCTCGCTTCCGCCTTGCCACCCGCCGTGTCCTCGCGTTTTCTAACGCCCGCATGTCCTCACTTCCTACCGCTGACCTCCTGGCGCTCGATACCGACGGTCTGAAAAGCCGCCTGTCGAAACTCAGGAGGTATCTTTGACGTTCCCACCCTCGAAAACGAAATCAATACCCTCGAGGAGGCCATGGGCGCACCCGAGTTCTGGAACGACGCCGACAAGGCGAAGTCCATCTCCTCCAAGGCTGCCGGCCTGAAAAAGAAACTCGAAGCCTTCCTCAAACTCGAATCCCGCGTTTCGGACATCGAGGAAGGCGTCAATCTCGCCAAGGAATTCGACGATGGCGACCTCGCCCGTGAGGCGCTCGACAACGCGAAGACGCTGGAGAAGGACATCCGCGCCTTCGAACTCCTCACCCTGCTCGACAAGCCGAGCGACTTTTCCCCGTGTTTCCTCGTCATCTCCGCCGGCGCGGGCGGCACCGAGGCCTGCGATTGGGCGCAAATGCTCCACCGCATGTATACCCGCTGGGCGGAAAGCAAGGGCTACACCGTGGAAACGCTGGACTGGCAGGATGGCGATGAAGCCGGCCTGCGCACCGCCACCCTGAAAATCACCGGCGACTACGCCTACGGATTCCTCAAGAGCGAACGCGGCGTCCACCGGCTGGTTAGAATCTCCCCCTTCGACTCGAACGCCAAGCGCCACACGTCCTTCGCCTCCATCGACTGCACCCCGGAAATCTCCAAGGATATCAACATCGAGATTCTCGACAAGGACATCGAAATCACCACCACCCGCTCCGGTGGCAAGGGCGGCCAGAACGTCAACAAGGTGGAGACCGCCGTCATCCTCCGCCACCTTCCCTCCGGCATCCTCATCCGCTCCACCGCCGCGCGCACCCAGGGCGCCAACCGCGAACTCGCCTTCGAAATCCTCAAGGCCAAGCTCTACACCATCGAGGAGGACAAGCAGAAAGCCGAGGCCGACCGCGCCTACGGCGAAAAGGGCGACGTCTCTTGGGGCAACCAGATCCGCTCCTATGTTTTCCAGCCCTATCAGAAAGTGCTCGACCTCCGCACCGGCGAGGAAACGAACAACATCCAAGCTGTGATGGATGGCGACCTCGATGCCTTCATCGAAGCCAAACTCCGTGGCAAAGTCCGCGTGAAAGGCGCAAAGGACGACGAGGACTGAGCTGGAAGGGCCCGCGCCCGGTTCACTCACGGCCTTTGCTTTCGCGCATCAGGCGTCGTATCATGTCCGGCCGGGCCTCAGGTTTCCACTGCGGCGAAGTGATCCCAGCCACCTGTCAGGATTTCGCCCGCGCCCGCCGCCACCAGACGGCCAATCACGCTGAGTGGGAGCTCGGGAAACGCGGCGGCCCAGGCACGCAGCAAGCCGGGCACTCGCTCGGACTCAATCGCCAGCAATAACTCGAAATCCTCGCCATCGCCCAAAGCCTGGTCCGGCGTGCTGCCCGGAGTGAGCGGCAGCGCCGCCCGATCCAGCACAAATCCACAACCCGAGGCCGCCGCCAAACGCGGCAGATCCTTCGCCAAACCATCCGAAAGATCGATCATCGCCCGTGGTTTAAAATGAGATACCAACCAGTTTGCTTCTTTGATGCGCGGGGTGAAAGCGAGGTGTTTTCCGGCGAATGAACCGCCGAGGAAGCCGGTGACAAGCAGCGCTTGGCCGGGCGCGGCGTTGGAGCGCAGAACCAGGTGTTCACGCGGGACGCTGCCGGTGGCGGCAATCGAGATCACCGCCGAAGAACCCGGTGGCACGCGGGAAGTTTCGCCACCAGCCAGCACCGCACCGAAGGTTTCCAGGCAATCGCCAATGCCGCGGTAAAGATCCTCCACCCAGGAAACCGCGGTATCCGCAGGCAGCGCCACGGTGACGAGAAAGCGTTCCGGCCGCCCGCCCATGGCGGCGAAATCCGAGACCACCCGGGCGATTGCTTTCCAGCCAAGCGCCCGGGCGGGAGTTTCCGGCAGGAAATGCACGCCGCTGGCAATGGCGTCGGTCTTGAGGAGTTGGAGGGTGCCGGATGCCGCGCCGGGATCAATCACCGCACAGTCGTCGCCGGGCCCGGCGGCGGGGTCCGGATCGCGCGGAACGAGAGCGATGAGTCGCGCGATGAGGGCGTCCTCGCCGATGTCGCGGAGCGTGGTCATGGCGTGGGAGCGAGAGGGATTTCGTAATAGCGGGCGGCGATTTGCAGGGCGACGGTGGCACCATTGAAACAGAAATGCGCGCCGATCGGAGCCCACAGCGAGCCGGTTTTCTCGTAGAGGAAGACCAGCACGCCGCCGAAAATGAACAAGGGCAGCATCGCCGTGACATTGCCGTGGGCGGCGGCAAACACCAGCGCGGAGGACAACGCGGCCGCACGGACACCGGCGAATTTCTTCAGCACCGGATAGAAATAGCCGCGGAAAACGATTTCTTCGCACAACGGGGCGGCAATCACGGCGGCAAAGGCCATCAGTCCGAGGGTCTGTGGATCCTGCGATTCCTGAAGAAGTTTCACGCTGTCCTGCACGGTTTCCACCCCCAGCGATTCCATCCATTCCACATAACCTGAAACCTGCAGACCGCCGAAAACCAGCCACACGAACATCACGGCGCCGGGCGCGAGCAGGAAAACCCGTGGCCACTCCCGCCAGCGCAGCCCCAGCCACGAAACCACATCCACCCGCCGGACCATCAACACCAGCGGCACACCGGCCAGCAGGAATTGAAAGCCGATGTTGACCAGCAAGGAGCCCGGCTCAAGCGCCGGTGCCGCGCCCGCCGTGGACCGCACCGAGGCAAGCACCAGACTGGAGAACACCAAAAACACAAAAGCCGCCCCAAACAGATCCGATGGCCGGTAAAACCACACAGGGACTTTTCCGGCATGCGACTCCGGCGGCTGTGGTGGCGCTTCATCGGGCGTGCCCTCGTCCGCTGGCGGATTGCCCGGGACATGCCCGGCTCCGGACTTGCCCGCCGCATGAGCGCGGATGGCGGCACCCACGCAAAACACCACGACCGCAGCGGCAAAGCCACTGGTGAGAACCAGTTCTGTGGGGTCGGGCATCAGTCGAGTTTCCTTGCGGCCAAGGTGCGATGTCCCGAGCGCACGCGCCAATGGAAAAATGCACGGGCGAACCCGCCAACCTAAGGAGATCATGAAATTCAAGCCATGCTTGCAAATTTTAAAAAAACCCAGACACTCCGCTGACATCGACCCAGCAATGTCATCCCCGATTCCCCAGCGGAATCCCTATCGCACGATTCTGCGGCGGGACTACCCCGAGCCGCTCATCGCGCTGCTTGCCTTTATTCTGGGGATTTGGCTGTGGGACCACTATTTCGGTAAATCCGCAGGCTATCCACCCGGCACCGAGGAGATTGCCTTGGTCAAAATCGACCGCGATCTCCGCCTGGCGGACGCCATGGCGGCGGATCCCCCCTGGCTGCGGTGGCTGGCTGGCGTGGATGAGCCGGCTACCGTCCGGCAGGACGCGCTGAGCGCCCTGCGGAAACTCGCGGAAGATGGCTCGATGGGCCTGACGGGACTCGAAGCCTATGCCATTCTCAAGGCCCGGCATGAGAACCTGCCGCTGCGCGAAACACTCGCGGCAACCCTTCAAGGACAGCTGGCCTCGGATTTCGTGAAGACTTCGGAACGACTTGCCAATCACCAGGGCACCTGGTGGCACGCCCAATGGATCGAGGTTTTGGAAACAGGCATGCCACCTTCCAGTCAATGGCGGGATGTCCATGCCGCAGACTCCCGGCAACTGCGGACCCGCACGCTCTTTGCACGCTCATGGGTCTGGTTGCTCGGCTTGGCCGGCGTCGCGTTCATTCCAGGCACGCTGCTGGATTTGAAACGCGGTCTTCGCGCCAAACCCGGCGGCTACGGTGGTGCCTGGCCGCTGCCGCTGGGGCTGGTCGTGTTTCTCGTCGCCACCTTGGCTTGGATCGGTTTCACGATGACGCTCGAGCTTGGGATCAGCACCCTGCCCGGGCTGCATCCCTTGGCGGGAATTCTGTTGGACTCGGCCGCACGCCTGCTGCCCGCCATGATCGCGCTCGGACTCTTGTTCCGGCGGCCATCTCACGCCATCCGCGTGCTCGGCCTCAACCGGTCGCTTGCGCCGAAAACCATTCTTGGGCTTTTTTCCCTGCTGATGTTGGTCGACCTCATGCTCCGCGCCGTCATCGGCACCGGAGACTCCAGCGAACCGGGCGGTGGACTCAGCGCGGGTGAGGCCGGCATCTGGGGGCTTGCTTTCGCCGTGGTTTCCGCCTGCCTGCTGGCTCCGTTCGCCGAGGAAGTCCTTTACCGCGGGGTGCTTTTCCGGTCGTTTTGGAACCGGCTTGGAGTGCTGCCCGCCGCGCTTTTGTCATCACTGGTTTTCGCGGTTTTGCATTTCTACGATGGCTATGGCCTGGCAAGTGTCGGCATTTTCGGCTTGTCCTGCGCGTTGCTCTACGCCGCGACCAGCTCGCTGGGTGCCTGTATCGCCCTTCACTTGCTTTACAACTCGGCTATCAAACTTCCCGAATGGCTGGTCTATCATGCACCCTTGGGTTGACGGCGTTGCCTGGAAGTGATTCGCTGCCAACCAATCATCCCGAATGAAACCACCCGCTCCCGACAAAATCCCCCCAAATGCCGTCCTCAAGGTCAAGGTCGGCCCCAACTGGAAACTCATCCGGAACCTGTTCATCATCGCCGGTCTGTTGTTTGCCATCTCCATCGCCTGGGAAAACCTCCACCGCACAAGAGCCCAGCGGGACCTCGAGATCCGTCAGGCCAAAGCAGAGCAGGAAGAAGCACGCGAAAAGGCCATCGCGGATGCCAAAAAACGCGCGGCCGAACTCGCCAACCGCGCCAAACCTGAAGTCTCCCTCAGCCCGCCCGCGGTCATCACGCCCAAACCACCCCAACGCAGCACTCCGACCGAGTCACTCGAGCGCCTTCGCCCCGCGCTTGCCTCCGGTGACTTGACCGAAATGCCGCCTGGCACCCGGCAGCGGGGATCTTGCGCCTATTTGTTCGTGACAGAACCCATGACATGGCCGGAGGCCGCGGCATTTGCCGAGCGTCACGGGGGACTCCTGGCAATCCCCAACGCCGATGCAAATCTGATGTGGCTGCTCGACAACGCCGCTGAACGAGAGGCAATTTGGATCGGTGCATTCCGCAATGAAACCGGGAATTGGATGCTCGCCGATGGCAAATACTGGAGCCCTGCCGCAGAACCGGATGGCACCGGAACCTATCTCTCGGTGGACAACCGCGGCTTGCTTGTCACCCTTGACGCGGATGCCCGCTTGCCCTTCGTCATCCAGTGGGGCCACCAATCCGAATCCCAGCCCGCCCCGAAACCCGGGGAAACCGTCTCAACTCCGGAGGAAACCGCTCCGAGCCCTGAGGAAACCGCCCCAAGTCCTGAGGAAATTGAACTTACCAGCCGTGCCCGGAAACTCATTGTCGCCGCTGAACTCAAATGCGCGGAGCAACTTGCCGAAAATACCCGCACCATGACTTGGGATTTGGATGCTTGGCTGCGCACCCTCCCCAAAAGCGAACAAACTGTCTGGCTCCCCCACATCACCCGACTCAAGGAATCCTGCGAAAACGGCCGTGTGCCTTCATCCATCCCGGAATCCAGTGGCATCGACTTATCGGAGAAAATGGCCGAAATCGCCCGTTTTGCCGCCGAAAAACAAAGTCGAATCGAGCGCATGTTCCTAATCGAGGCCGGAAAAATCCATCGTGCGTACCTCGCCAAAATCAAGGATGCCGCCACCCAGGCCGGAACCGCAGGCAATCCCACGCTTGCCCGATCTCTCGGCATCACCCTCGATGAGGCCAATGACCTGGATTCCTGGCTCCGGTCGCTTGGCGTCGATTCCGCGCCAAACTCCTCAGACCCGTAATCAGGGCTCTTCCCGCACCCGGGAATACACTTCACTCGACAGCCGGATCAGTCACAGTCCACCACCTGCTCCAGTTGCCCCCATCATTACTCTTGCCGCTGGGATTCACTGATTCTTATGTTTGTCCCAGACTATGAGCGACGATCCAATGCCTGCCTCCTTCGTGGCACCCGATCCCGCCGAGCTCGCTCCGCTTTTCCCGGGCTATGAGATTGATTCGCTGATCGCTACTGGCGGCATGGGCGCGGTCTATCACGCGGTGCAGAAATCGCTCGAACGCGCAGTCGCCATCAAGATTCTGCCCCATGAGTTCAGCAGGGACTCGGCGTTTTGCACCGGCTTCGCCGCCGAAGCCAAGGCCATGGCACGCCTCAACCACCCCAATCTCATCGGCGTTTACGACTTCGGGGAAATCGCCGGAATGCTCTACATTGTCATGGAATACGTCCCGGGCAAGTCGCTCTTCCACTCCGCCCACCGGACCGCTATTGATCCCGCCGAAGTTAACCGGATTGTCACTGGCATCTGCAACGGACTTGCCCACGCTCATGAGAATGGAATCATTCACCGCGACATCA
>JBGSUP010000037.1:0-6706 GCA_041753485.1 Akkermansiaceae bacterium | reverse complement strand
TTCCAGGGCCACGCGGGCCTTGAACTCGGCACTGTGTGTTCTTCTCTTTCTTTTCATTGGTTCGGTGGTGGTTTCTACCACCCCGGACCCCTCAGTTCCATAGCTTACACACTGGCTCCGTTTTGCGGGACCGCTTCAGTTCAAATCAAGAGGCGCGGCAAGCGTGAGCGGCTGCGAAGCAATCCCATCGGCATAGTTTCCGCCGGGTGAGTCCGACCACGCGCGGCCGGAACTGTGGAAATCCTCGTCGCTCAAGGCCCACGGACTGGTGGTGGTCCAGAAGTTCGGCCCGGCCTCTCCATCGTCGAGGAAGGGATAGTCCATGCCCGCCGGAGTCGCGGCGGTGACCTCCTCGCTGAGCGAGTGCAGCCCGGCGCTACTGAGCACCATGACCCGATAGCGGTAGTTGGATTTTGGTGCCACCGCGATGTCGGTATATTCCAAGGTCGATGGATTGGTGAGGGTGGCGATGGTTTTTGCGGTGCGCCAATCGAAGCCCGCCTGAGTGCCGCGCAGGATGACATACGAGGCGAAGTCCGGATCCTCGGAGGCGGTCCAGCGCAGGGTGACATGAGTTTGGCCAAGCTCCGCGCCGCTGGGTGTGTGCAGTGTCACCGCTAACGGTGCACTGCCGATGACCACGTCATCCAGATACCAACCATCCATGACCACGGACGAATCGGTGGTCATCCTGAAGCGGACTTTCACCTGGGTCTGCTCGCCGAAGGACGTGAGATCGAGTTGCTCGCGGATCATCGCAGCCTGTGTGCCGCTGTAGCTGGCAAGCGGCGTGGGCGACCACGATGCCCCGCCATTTGTAGAGATTTCCACGCGGCCGAAATCATAGGCATTTTCCAACTCACAGGCGTGCTTGAAGGCGAGGGCTGGACGGGGGATGGCCAGCGAGAATGCTGCGGCGAGCGTCAACGATGAGTCGCTGTTGTTGGTGTAAAACGCCCCAGGGGTATCCGTTGCCGAGTGGCTTGGCGAAGCGGAGCGAAGCGTGGTGAGCCCCCATGCGCCGGAGGGCTGCCATTTGGTGGTGCCGGATTCGAAATCATCGGCGACGAGTGGAGCGGCGAGTGCGGGGGATGCCAGCAGGGCAACGACACAGATGGATCCGGCAATCTCCCGGATCTGGAGCGCGGGTGTTGTTTTCATGGGGTGCCTTCTTTTTTGCCTGCCAGGACAACCACAAAGAATTGGCGGACCCGGACAGCGGATTGTGCGTTCAGGCGAATCAACCTGTGGCGAATGCCCGAGCCCGACTTAGCGCCTTGCCGGGGGACGCGCCGCGAGATTCATATCGCTTTGAAACGATTTGTGATGAACATACGCGCGAGTGCGAATGGATCAATGGAACCGCAACAAGCGGGTAGCAAACAGCAGGATATGCGGAGCATTGGGACTTCGATGATTCTCAAAAATCCATTGCCTGCGGGTGTCGTTCGGGCCCAGGGTCCGGCCATGCGCGCGCATTCACGACAGATTCTCACGGTTGAGGAAACTTTCGGCTCCAACGGCTGGCACTGCGAAATCGTCGAGGGCCACGATGTGCTCCGCGCGGGCTTCGAGGCCCACCACACGCGGGTCGATCTGGTCGCCCAGGCCTATCCGCAGCTCAATGCCCTGGGCATCGTTTCGGAATCGCCGATGGAGCTCGATGCGGACCATCTGCCAGTCGTGCTCGAACTGCTGGCCCGCGCCAACAAACAGCTGACGCTCGGCGGTTTCGAATACGACATCGACCGCGGCATGCTGGTGTTCCGCATCACCAATCTCTTCGAGCGCGAGCGCTTCGATTCCGACATCATCTCTTCCATGGTTCACTGTGCGATCGCCGAACTCGACCGGATCGTGCCCTACGCCGCCATCGTCCGCGGCACCCCTTCGGACCTGCTCAACGATCTCGACCTCAAGCGCCTGCTGATGCGCGAGGATGTGATTCCTCCGGTGCCGGGCGATATGGAGGAAGAGGAATACTGACGGGGATTAGACTTCAACCGGGCGGAGTCGGCACCAAAAGGTGCCGCCCTACAAGATGGCCTCCTTCACCAATATTGAGGAAACCATCAAGTGAGTTAGCAACGGGCTACTCAAATAGGAACTTGCTGGCAAATGCACCTCCGCCGTCATCGTCTTCGATGTCTTCGCCAAGCGCCGAGCTGCTGCCAACTCGATCCCGCAGCATCCCGCCGCGGCCAACGTAGGCGAACGCGTGAGAAAGCAGGGCCCAGGTTGCGGATTTGCAAAAATGCCTTCACATTCAAGGTCTGAAAACACCGTGATGATCCGTGGAAGATGGATTTTCACCCGCCACGGCAGCGGATGGGATCAATCTTCGTCACCCTTCACCAAGCAGCAGGCAAGGGCACCGGTCACCGCGCCGAGGATGGGAGCCACCCAGAACAGCCAGAGTTGTGCGAGTGCCCAATCGCCGGCGAAAACTGCGACGCCGGTGCTGCGGGCCGGGTTGCCGGAGGTGTTGGTTACCGGAATCGAGATCAGGTGGATCAGGGTGAGGCAGAGGCCGATGGCTATCGGGGCAAACCTCTGGGGCGTGCGTTTCGCGGTGGCTCCAAGGATGACGAAGAGGAACATCACCGTCATCACCACTTCGGTGAGAAGCGCCGCAACCATCGAGTATTTTCCGGGCGAATGCTCGCCAAACCCGGTGGCAGCGAAAGCTCCTGAAAGCTTGAATCCTTCCTGGCCGCTGGCAATTAGATAGAGAACCCCACCGGCGGCAATTGACTGCGACGGCCTGTCATACCTGCCGGTGAAGGCGAGACGGTTCTGCCTACCAACCGAAGAACAGGGGAGGAACCACGATCCGGACCGTGCCACCCTGGCGGTCCTCGCTCTCCTCGATCGCGGTGACAACGTCATCCTCGAATTCGACGTTGGTGCGGCCCTTTTCCACCTGGGTGATGTGGGAGAACTGGCGGAAGGTCTGGCCCGTCACCGGATCGATGCGGGTGATGTAGTGTTTGATTTCTTCATAATCGACATACTCCCAGCGGCCCGACTGGCCTTTTTCAGTCTTGCGGACACTGGTTTTCGTCGGTTTGCCGCGGGCTTGCGAGACTTCATCGAGCGTCATGCCCACCGCCACTTGTCCGGCATCGATGAGTGCCTGCACCTGAATTTGCCGATCAAAGAATTCCTTGAGGTGCGCCACAAACTGAGGGTCCTGCGAGGAGAAGGCCCACGGGGCGACCCACCCGGCAATGCCGTCGCGCGTTCCCTGGCCGCGGACACGGTAGATCTTGTCGGTGATGGCCTCGAGTTGCACGACTTGATCGGTCTTGAGGGAACCCAGGCGGTGCTTTCCCTCCTTGTCCGAAAAAACCGGGGCCTCCTTGATTACCTTGAGCTCGATCGGCTTGTCGAAGGAACGCGCGAGATAGACCACGCCGGGTTCGGAATCGAGCAGCGACTTGCGGTCCCGGCGTTTGATTTCGCCGACGGCTGGAAGAATCAATGAAAGGACGATGAGGATAAGTCCCGATTTCATGCGAGGAAGTGTAAGGCGATTTTCTAAAAACGGAAACTCAATTTATGCCATCTTTGGCGGTGGAAGGGCCTGATTTTTGAAAATCGAGTCTTCGCGATTGGCCGGGGGCCGATTCCGGTCCAAATTCGCCCATGCACACGCCCGGTCCGCTCTCGGAGAAGATGTTCGCCCTTGCCAAAACCTTCATTCCCGGCGGAGTCAACTCGCCGGTCCGTGCGTTCCGCAATGTGGGTGGCGATCCGTTTTTCGTGCGCAAGGCCCACGGCAGCCGGATCGAGGACATCGATGGCAAGAGTTACATCGACTACATCGGTTCATGGGGCCCCAACATCCTCGGCCATGCGCCGGTGGTCATCACCAACACCATCCATGAGGTGGCCAAGAGCGGGATTTCATTCGGCATCCCGAATCCTTTCGAGGTCGAGATGGCCCGCAAAATCTGCGAGTGGGTGCCGTCGGTGGAAAAGGTCCGGATGTGCAACTCCGGCACCGAGGCGACCATGTCAGCGATCCGGTTGGCACGGGGCTTCACGAAACGCGATCTGATCGTGAAGTTTGATGGCTGCTATCATGGCCACAGCGATTCCTTGCTGGTGGCAGCCGGCTCCGGCGCGCTGACCCATGGCGAGCCGGATTCCGCAGGCGTGCCAAAGGCCTTCGCGGAAAAAACCCTGGTCTTGGCCTACAATGATTCCGAGGCGCTTGAAGCGCTGTTCACCGCCCGTGGGGAGGAGATCGCCGCCATCATCGTGGAGTCCTACCCCGCGAACGCGGGTTTGGTTTTTCCGCGGCCCGGCTATCTCGACTTGCTTTCCTCGATCACCAAAAAACATGGTGCATTGCTCATCTTCGACGAAGTCATGACCGGCTTCCGCCTCGGCAAGGCAGGGGTGCAGGGGCTGGAGAAACTCAAGCCCGATCTGAGTTGCTTTGGCAAGGTGATCGGCGGCGGCCTTCCGGTGGGGGCCTTCGGCGGCCGCGCCGATGTGATGGACATGCTCGCGCCGGACGGACCGGTCTATCAAGCGGGCACTCTTTCCGGCAATCCGCTTGCGATGGCCGCCGGGCTCGCCCAACTGCGCGAACTTGAAAAGCCAGCCGGTTTTCCGCGTCTCGACGAGCTCGGCGCGCACTTCGAAGCCGGCCTGCGTGCGCTTCTAATGGAAAAAGGCGTGCCACACCGGTTCAACCGCGTGGGTTCGATGTTCTGCCTGTTCTTCACCGAGCGGGAAATCATCAACGTTTCCGACGTGATGCGACAGGACCTCGGCTTCTTTCGAAAGTTCTTCTGGGGCTGCCTTCAAAAGGGGGTTTATCTCGCGCCCAGTCCATACGAAACCGGCTTCCTCTCGCTGGCCCACACCGAGGCGGATCTTGATGAAACGCTGGCGGTCTTCCGCGAGGTGCTGGCGGAAATCTGAAGGGCTGCGGCAGTCCGCATCAGGCGGGCACGCGCCCCGCAAGCCATGCCCTCCATCCGCCGAAAGAGGTGATTTCCTCCGCTCCCTGCATGGCACGCGGTTCGGCGATGAAGCCGGGAACCTGTTCGCCGGTTTCTAACAGAACCTTGCCGATACCCAGCGGCGCGGGGATTTTCGCGACAAAATCCCCGAAGGCCGCGGGTTCGAGTTCCCAGACTTCGACTTCGATGGAGGCACCGGCTCCCTCGTCATGAACCAAGGCCGGCCGGGGTGGAATCGCGCCGGACGCGGGCATCGCGAACATCCGGTAAACGGGAGCGGTGTGGGTGCGTTCGCGAAGAAAGGCCCCGCGTTCCGCGAGTTGGAAATGTAGCGGCAGTCCCTCCAGATGGGCACCGCAAACCATCACCGGAATCCGTCCCGGGGATTGGCGGAAGCCGGAGTCATCCTCGCCGCGAAACCGGGCGGCCAGTCCCAGCAATGCGGAATCCCAGCCCGCCGGAGCGGCGAGCGTGACGCCCCATGGCGCGCGTCCATCCCTTGCCCTACCGGCCGGCACCGCGACGGCTGATAGATCGAGCAGGTTCATGAAGTTGGTGTAGCGGCCGAGGGTGGCATTGGTGCCGTAGGGCTCCGCCAGATTCTCTCCCACGGTGTAAAGGCGCGGCGTGGTCGGGAGCAGCAACACATCGATGCTCCTCCACACCGTTCCCGCCTGCCGGGCGAATTCGCGGAGTTGATACTGGGCGCGGAAGGCAGCCGCGGCGTCCCAGCCTTGCGAGGCTTCGAGGATTTTCCGCGTGACCGGGAAAACCGCATCCGGATGGCTGGCCACGAAGCCGCCCACCGCCGCCCAGCGTTCGGCCACCCACGGGCCTTCGTAAAGAAGTTTCGCGGCCTCGGTGAATGGAGTTAGATCAACTTCCACCTTGATGCCGCCGATGGACTCCATGTGTTCCACCGCCGCCTTGAAGAGTACGGGCGTGTCAGGATCCTCCGCGAAATCGAGCTCGTGTGGGACTCCGAAACGAAAGCCTGCTCCCGGGTTTCCGGCCGGCCTGACCACACGCGAGAACGCGTCACGCCCGTCATACTTGCCGACGACACGGGAGATCAGCATGGCGTCCCGCGCCGTGTTTGCGAACACCGAAACACAATCCAGCGAGCGGCATGCGGGAACGACACCGCGGCTGCTGAGCAGCCCCCGGGTGGGTTTCCAGCCGATGAGTTCCTGAAACGCGGCAGGGACCCGGCCGGAGCCCGCGGTATCGGTGCCCAGCGAGAACGCGCAGATTCCCGCCGCGACTGATGACGCGCTTCCGGAACTGGAGCCGCCGGGCAGGAATCCCGGGGCGATCGCATTGCGTGCGACCCCGTGCGGCGAGCGCGTGCCGACAAGGCCGGTGGCAAACTGGTCGAGATTCGCCTTGGCGAGGGGAATCGCGCCGGCTTCACGCAGTAGTCTGACCACCTCGGCATCCTCGCCGGGCAGGTATGAGAATTCCGGACAGCCCGCGGTTGTCGGCCACCCGGCGATATCGATATTGTCCTTCACCACAAACGGGATTCCCCACAGCGGCAGCTCGCGGGGCATGGCTTCCACCGCGCTTGCGATTTCAAGAAGTTCGCCAAGTGCAGGCAGATGGATGAAAAGCGCCGGATCATTCCACAACCCGATCTTCTCCCAGATCTCCGCGATGATTTGGGAAGGCGTGGCTCCGGCGGCATAACGCGCCGACAATTCCTGGATGTTCATGATGTTTTGACG
>JBGSUP010000036.1:0-12142 GCA_041753485.1 Akkermansiaceae bacterium | reverse complement strand
GACGCCCTCGATCTGGTGCGCGCGGCCGCGGACTCGGGTCTTCACGTGGGACTCAGCCCATCCGCCACCGAGCGGCTGCTCCACACCGATTTCGCAGAACTCAAGTCCGCCGGCGTTCAGCGCATGTCGCTCAGCTTCGATGGTGCCAGCCGCGATACCCACGACAGTTTCCGCGGTGTCACCGGCACCTTCGACCGGACCGTCGAGGCCGTGCTCCGCGCCCATGAAGTGGGACTCAGCCTGCAAATCAACACCACCCTCACCCGCGGCAACATGAACGAATACGAGGCCTTCAAAAACCTCATGTTCGAACTCAAACCGGCGATGTGGAGCGTGTTTCTGCTGGTTCCCACCGGCCGCGCCGGCTTGGCGGACATGCCGGATGCCGAGGATGTCGAGCGCGTCTTTGAGGACATGGCCGGTTTGGTTGGCGAAGCGCCCTTTGCGGTAAAAACCACCGAGGGCCATCATTTCCGCCGCGTCGTCATGCAGAAAATGGGCGGCGGGGCATCACGCCCGCGTCCCGGCATGCGCTCGCCCCTTGGCATCCGCGACGGCCGCGGTGTCATGTTCGTCTCCCACACCGGCGATGTCTCGCCCAGCGGCTTCCTGCCGATGGTTTGCGGCAACGTAAAAACCACCCACCCGGCGGATATCTATCGCAAGCATCCGCTCTTCGTCTCGCTCCGTGACAACGACGCCCTCGGCGGAAAATGCGGACTCTGTGAGTTCCGCAAGGTGTGCGGCGGCTCACGTTCCCGCGCCTACGGCATCTATGGAGATCCCTTCGCCGAAGATCCATCCTGCGTTTACATCCCGAAAAAAGCGCAACAAGCCACCACCATCACCCCATGATCAACCTCACCAAACTCTGGACCGGCGTGGCGCAACCCGCAGACTCACTGCGCTATGGTCACGCCTCCAGCCATCCCTCAAACCACGCCAGCAACGGCAGCGACAGTTGCATGCCCGTAGCCGCCCGCGCCCGCAAGCCAATCACCGTCTGGAACATCACCCGCACCTGCAACCTGCGCTGCGTCCATTGTTACTCGGACTCGATGGCCATGCAGTATCCCGGCGAACTCACCTGGGTGCAGATGAAAAACGTCGTCGAGGACCTCGCCGTCTATCAGATCCCCTCACTGCTGCTTTCCGGCGGCGAACCGATGATCCACCCGCGCTTCTTCGACCTCGTCGATTACGCCACCGACAAAGGCCTCAAGCTCACCATTTCCACCAACGGCACGCTCATCACGCCGGAAAAGGCGGCAATGCTCAAGGCCGCCAACGTCGCCTACGTCGGCATCTCGCTCGATGGCATCGGTCCAATCCATGACGAGTTCCGCCGCAAGGAGGGTGCCTTTGATGCCGCCGTGCGCGGCTTCAAGAACTGCCACGATGTGGACCAGAAGACCGGGCTCCGCCTCACGCTCACCCGCCACAATGTGGAAAACATCAACCAGATCCTCGACTTCATCGAAGAAAAGGAAATCAAGCGGGTTTGCTTCTATCACCTCGTGCCCGCCGGCCGCGGCAGCGAGATGCAGGTGCTCGGCGCCAACGAAGCCCGCGGTGCCATCGATACGCTCGTTTCCCGCGTCGAGTCCTGGCACCGGCAAGGCATCGACCGCGAACTGCTCACCGTCACCCAACCAGCCGATGGAGCCTATCTGTTAGTGCGCATGGAGAATGAAAACCATCCGAATCTCGCCGAGGCCCGCCGCCTGCTCTCATGGAACGGCGGCGGCGCCAACAGCTCCGGCCGCGGCATTGCCAACATCGACACCCAGGGCACCGTCCACCCCGACCAGTTCTGGCAGGACATCGTCCTCGGCAACGTGAAAAAAATGCCCTTCTCCGAAATCTGGGAGGGCAAAAACCCCGACTCCGCCGGCATTCTCAAGTCGATCCGCTCGATCGGCCTGCTTTCGCAGGAGGAACGCCAGGCCCGCATGACCGGCCACTGCGCCGACTGCAAATGGTTCTCCATCTGCGGCGGCGGCTTCCGCACCCGCGCCGCCTTCTGCAACGACGGCCATCTCTGGGGTTCCGATCCCGGCTGCTACCTCCGCGACGAGGAACGCCTCGAAGCCCGCGCCGTCGCCTGATCAAACTTACGGATTCTGCGTGCGGCCGCACGCAGAATCCGCAGGAGTGGCCTGGATGCGCGAGGCGCTGAGCACGGCATTTCCCGGGCTCGCGATTTGCTTTTCATTGCAAAAACCGCGAGGCGGGCGACACTTGCGCACGCTGATGCATTCGCAGGACAACATCCACTACGCACTCGAAACCACCCGTGTCCTGCGCGAGCCGGATCGCCGGATCGAAACTTTCGGTGAGACACGCTTCGAATTCCAATTGATCAGCGAGTTGATGGACCGGGTTGGCGAAGTCCGGATCCGGACTGGCGAGGTGGAGGCGCAGCGGCCGCGGATCCTCCGGCCGGACGCGTTCCGCGAGGTTGAGCTGAAGGGCTTCAATCCCTCGGCCCGCGCCCGGTTTGACAAGATGGTCGAGCAATTCCGCGACGAGGGTAAGGACCTGGCATTTCTCCAATACGGTTTCCAGTTCCGCCGCGGCGACGTCCAGGAGGAGATTGTTCACGACAGCATGGACTCTGTCCGCGACCGGGTGCTTGATGACATCCGCCGCTCCGGCAACCCCTCACGCGCCATCATCGAGGGCGTGGATGACGCATGGGAAATCTGCATTCTCAAGTTTTCCTTTGAAATGATCCTGCGCTCGCATGAAATCAATGCCTTCGATTTCAAGCGGCGCGGGCTGATTTGAGCATTCAAGATCCGGCCCATGAGTCTCTGGACGCTCTTCAAACTGCTCGCCGCCCTCTGTGTGATGGCCGTCATGACCTTCACCGGCATGCTCGCCTATCATGTAGCCGTGGAGCCTCTGGGCGGCGTTTTCAGCGAGATCATCCCCGACCCCATCCGCATTGGCGGCGGACAGACGGACGACGATCTTGCGAAAATGCTGGAGTCCGCGGAAATGCCCGACATCGATCCCGGCGAAAAAGCCTTTCAGAAAGCCCACGAGTTGCTGGCGCTGGGCAAGCTGCCTGAAGCCCGTGAAAAGCTTAGTGCGATCGTGAATGTGTATCCGGGTTCGTCTTCGGCCCCGGGCGCGCGCCGCATCGTCGGCGAGATGAACCTCGATGAAATCCTCTCCGCCGCCCACATGGAGGGAAAACAGATCCACACCGTCAAGCGTGGCGACTCGTTCATCGGCATCGCCTCGCGCTACCGCACGACGATTGACTGCATCATGCATCTCAATTCGATGATGGAACTGCGCAACCTCCAGCCGGGCGACGAGTTGGTGGTCATGCCGCTGGATTTCCGCCTGCTGATCGAGCCGCGCCGGCATTCGGTCTCGCTCTGGACCGGTGGCCGGTTCATCCGCGAATATCCCGCCCTCCACATCAGTGCGGCGGCTGCCACCAAGCGGCGCTCGACGATCAGTTCGAAATCCGCGGAGTTTGGCGAACGCCGGGTTTTGCCACAATCCAAGGAATACCGCGCCGCCGAAAAGATCATTTCCATCGAGAAGCCTTCGCTACAAATCCGCGGCTGGGATGGCACTGGCGACAAACCGGCGGCCGGCATCCTGCTCCGGCCGCAGGACATGGAGGAAATCGCCCTGCTCACCCGCGTCGGCAACGAGGTGGAGATTCGCTGAAGCGCTCATGGAATTCCAATTGGTCAGTGATTACCAGCCCGAGGGCGATCAGGCGCAGGCGATCGCCAAGCTGTCAAAATCCCTGGAGGCAGGCAACCGCCACCAGACCCTGCTCGGCGTGACGGGTTCGGGCAAAACCTTCACGATGGCAAACCTGATCGCCAGCCACGGCAGGCCGACGCTGATCATGAGCCACAACAAGACGCTCGCGGCGCAACTCTACTCGGAGTTCAAAAGCTTCTTTCCTCACAATGCGGTGGAGTATTTTGTCTCCTACTTCGATTACTATCAGCCGGAAGCCTACATTCCGCGGAGTGATACATATATTGAGAAGGACTCGTCCATCAACGACGAGATCGAACGCCTGCGGCTGGGCACGATGGGCTCGCTGCTTACCCGTCAGGACACCATCGTGGTGGCTTCGGTCTCGTGCATTTATGGCTTGGGCTCGCCGGAGGACTATGAAAACATGATGGTGCCGGTGTGGAAGGGCCAGCAACTCGCCCGCGAGGAATTCCTCAACTCGCTCGTCGGCATGCTTTTCGAGCGCAACGACATTCAATTCGGCCGCGGCAGGTTCCGCGTGCGCGGCGACGTGGTGGAAGTCCACCCCGCCTATCTCGACGAGACGGCGATCCGGGTGGAGTTTTTCGACGACGAGGTGGAGCGCATCAGCAGCATCCACACGCTCACCGGCCACCTGATCGAGCGGCTGGAAAGCCACACGTTTTTTCCGGCGAAACAATTCGTCACCCCCGGCGACAAGATGAAGCGTGCGGCCATCGCCATCCGCGAGGAGGCTGCCAAGCAGATTGCGAAGTTCGAAAAGGAGGGCAAACTGATCGAAGCCCAGCGGCTGCGCATGCGCACCGACTATGATTTGGAAATGATGGCGGAGATGGGCTTTTGCCAGGGCATCGAGAATTACTCGCGCCACCTCACCGGCCGCGAGCCCGGCGCGCGGCCGCATACCTTGCTGGATTTCTTTCCGCGTGATTTTCTGCTGATGATCGATGAAAGCCACGCCACGATCCCGCAGATCGGTGGCATGTATGAGGGCGACAAGAGCCGCAAGACGGTGCTTGTCGAGCACGGCTTCCGGCTGCCCAGCGCCTTGGACAACCGGCCGCTGCGCTTCGAGGAGTTCATGGAAATGACCGGCCAGCGGCTCTATGTTTCCGCCACTCCGGGGCCCTTCGAAATCGTCAACTCCCGCCCCGAAAACAAAGCATACATTCCGGTTGTCACCAAGGATGCCGCCGGCAGGCACATCCCCGCGAGCCTGCGGAAGTTCCGCGCCATCCCCAGCGGCAACGCCGAGGCGGTCGAATCGTTCGATCCCACCAAACGCGGCACGCCGCTGGTTGTAGAGCAGATCATCCGCCCGACCGGGCTGCTCGATCCGGTGATCACGCTGCGGCCGCTCAAGGGGCAGATCGACGAAACCATCGAACTCTGCCGCCAGCGGGTCGAGCGCCACGAGCGCGTGCTGGTGACCACCCTGACCAAGAAAACCGCCGAGGATCTGAGCGAATACCTCAACGGCACAGGACTCAAGGTGCGCTACATCCATGCCGACATCGATGCCGTCGAACGGGTGGAAATCCTGCGCCAGCTGCGTGCCGCCACCGTGGATGTGCTGGTGGGCATCAACCTGCTACGCGAGGGACTTGATTTGCCGGAAGTCTCGTTGGTTTGCATCCTGGATGCCGACAAAGAGGGCTTCCTGCGCAATGAAACCTCGTTGATCCAGACCGCAGGCCGCGCCGCGCGTCACATCACCGGCGAATGCGTGTTGTTCTGCGATACGGTGACCGACTCGATCCAGACATTGCTGGACATCACCGAGCAACGGCGCACGCGCCAAAATGCCTACAACGAACAACATGGAATCACCCCGCAGGGCGTGAAGCGCGCGCTCCAGCAAAGCCTGCACACCCACGAACACGAGCGCGAGCAGGCGGAACAACTCAATCGCTCGCTGGTGGCCGACGACGTCGAGACTTATGACAAACTCCGGGTGATTGCCGAGCTCGAAGAGGAGATGCGCGAAGCCTCGTCGCGCCTGGAGTTCGAGCGTGCCGCCCACTTGCGCGATCAGATCGCCGCATTGAAGAGTCCGTCCTCTCCGCCCGCCCGCCAGGCAGTCAGCTATCCGGGAGGGAAAAGCAGCCGCAAGAAGAGAGTGTCGTCTTGACCCCAATGGCCGACGGCCGCGAGACTTGTGCCGTGATCACCGTCAAGCCCGACCGTCCGTACTTCCAGGCTTGGCTGCGCCGGACCAAGCGCCAATTCGCGGTGAGCGGCCGGCTTACCCAGACGGCCACTGTCCTCGCCAATGAGCAGGGCGGCACACCCGAAGAGTGGTGCTTTCGCCTGCGGACACTGTTGGAGGGCGGCGAGAACCCCTCGCTCGATTTGCTCACCCGGATCGATGCCTTGTTAGCTGGCTCTGCGGAAGAGCCGGCGAATGAGATGGCACAGGGATTGCTGTGGTAGCGGCCGGCAAGCCCTTTGGAGATGGAGGAGGGTCACTTTCCTGACAACGGGTTTTCTGATTGTCCGCCGTCCTCTGATCACCTAACTTCGAAGGATGCTGTCTATCCAACGCCACGCTGGAAGCAGGCATGAGGATTGGTTTTGACCGGAACCTGACCACAAATGCACCGTCTTCCCTCCACACAAGCCATACGCCGCATGCGGTTGGCGGCTTGTCTTTTGGTCGCGAATTGCCTGCTTATTCCGGCAACGGCGGCCACCCTGGCGCATTCCATCTTCGTGAGTGACCGGAAACTGGCTGCGATTGGGATTGGCATGATTGCGCTTACCGCAGCGGTCATCTTCCTCCAGTGGCTCATCGCGACACGGACCTGCTGTCCGCTCTGCCTTTCGCCGGTTCTCGCAGCGAGGAAATGTGCGAAACACCGGAACGCCCGGTCATTTCTGGGAAGTCATCGGCTGCGAGTGGCACTTGCGGCTTTGCTGACCAATAGCTTTCGTTGTCCCTATTGCGGCGAGCCAACGGTTTTGAAGATCCGCCACGGCAGACGAGGTTCGAGGTATCCACGGGATTGACAGGCCCGGTGAAATGGGGTGAGTTCCGGTCATGCGTTTCACCGTGAAATCCCTGCGAACCATCGCCCCGCACGCGGCCGGGCTGGCACTTGCACTCTCGATCACCGCCCGCGCCGAACCGATCATGCCCGAAACACCGTCTGACGTCCAAGCCGCTCCCGCAGATGCCCTGAAAACTCCCTCGGGCCTCGCCTCGAAGGTTTTGCAAGCCGGCAAAGGCGACAGAAAACCCGCCGCTGCCGACACCGTGACCGTCCACTACTCCGGTTGGACGACCGATGGCAAACTCTTCGATTCCTCGGTCAAACGCGGCAAGCCGACCAGTTTTCCGCTCAACGGCGTGATCAAGGGCTGGACCGAAGGCCTCCAGCTCATGGTCGAGGGCGAAAAGCGCCGTTTCTGGATCCCCGCGGACCTCGCTTATGGCGAAAACCCAGTTGGCGGCCGTCCCGGCGGATTGCTGGTTTTTGATGTCGAATTGCTCGGCATCAAGGCCGCGCCAAAGCCCCCGGCCGTGCCGGAAGATGTCGCTGCGGCTCCCGATGGCTCCGAAAAGACCGCATCAGGCATTTCCTCCCGCGTGCTTGCCAAGGGCAGTGGCAAGGTGCATCCGAAAGCCACCGACCAAGTGAAAGTGCATTACTCCGGCTGGACGACCGACGGCAAGTTGTTCGACAGCTCAGTGATGCGCGATGAAGCGATCGTTTTTCCGCTCAACCGGGTGATCCCCGGTTGGACCGAGGGCGTGCAGCTGATGGTGGAGGGCGAGAAGCGTCGGCTGTGGATCCCCGCCAAACTCGCTTACGGCGACAGTCCGCCGCCCGGAGCCCCCGCCGGCATGCTGGTGTTCGATGTCGAGTTGCTCGAAATCGTCAAATGATCTCCAGCAGGAACAAGGGCCTTCTGCTTGCCGCCGGCTTTGCAATTCCGGCCTGCTCAGTTTCCCCGCGCGGGACGCCGCCCGCGAATCCGGCAGCTTCCACGGCCGAGGTGCCTTCAAGGCCCGAGACCGGCAAAGCGCCCGGGAAACCCGAACCGGGCAAGGTTTCCTCCATTTCGATGGAGGATTTCTTCGTGCTCCATGAATCCGGGAAAACCCTGGTGTTTGATGCCAGGCCCACGCTGATCTATCGGCTGGGCCACATCCCCAGTGCGATCAACCTGCCGAAGAACCGCTGCGATGAAGGGATCGCCGGGCGAAGCGGCGAAATCCGATCCGCCCTCGCCGCCGGTAAGACCATCGTCGTCTATTGCACCGGCACGAGCTGTCCGGACGCACACACCGTGGCCATGCATCTCGCGAACTCCGGCCATCCCGCCAGCGTTTTTGCCGGTGGCTGGGACTCATGGAAAGAAGCGGGCATGCCTGTCGAATAAACACTTATCTAACCAAGCAACCGTCCATGTCCTCATTCCCAAACGTCACCGTCGATGCCAAGGCCAACATCTATTTCGATGGCAAGGTCGTCTCCCACACCGTGCATTTCGAGGATGGTTCCCGGAAAACCCTCGGCCTGATCTATCCCGGGAAATTCCATTTCGGCACCGCCGCGCCCGAGCGCATGGAAATCATTGCCGGCACCTGTGAAGTGGTGCGCGATGGCAGCGCCGACACGGTCGTGGTGGAGGCCGGATCGTTCTTCGATGTGGCCGCTAACAGCGGTTTCACCATCACGGTGGCCGATGGCATCTGCGAATACATCTGCTCGTTTCTCATCGCCTGATGGCCCGTATTTCATCAGCATGGACCACTGCATGCAGCGCGCTTGCAATGGCGCTGCTGACATCGTGCAGCCTGCGCTTGCCGGTTGAGACGCATCCCGTCCAGCGTGTTGAAGTCCGCGCGGACGCCCAAGTTCCGGCGGCCGCGACCAAGGACCCGGACGTCCTGATCTGGTTGATCGCCGACAGCTACCACACCGGCCTGGTGGTTCCATTCGACTGGCTGCTGGAATCCGGCTTCGTGCCACCTGCGGGCTTTGGCCATCCGCGCTCGGTCACGATGAGCTGGGGCAATCGTGATGCCTATTCCGCGGAGGGTTTTGACCATCCGTGGAAAGTTTTCCGGGTGCTCTTCACACCCACTGACTCGGTGATGGAGTTGATTCCCACTGAATGGGATGTGGCGGAGGTGATCCCCAGCCAGCGGATCTGGCGGAAACTTGTTCCTCGCGATCGGGGGCCGGCGCTTGCCGCGTTTCTCAACGGATGCAGCGCGACGGATGCCGGAGGACGGCCGATCGTGGTTTGCGAGTCGAGCTGGGGCAAAGGCGTGCAATTGGAATCCCGCCACAGTTATTTCATTCCGCGGGTTTGCAACGTTTGGACCGTCCAGGCGATCGAAACGCTTGGCGGCGAGTTCAACCCGTGGTTCGCGCTCACGGCCGGCGGGCTCATCCGCCAGGCTGAAAAGCCGCCCAACGACTTCGAACTCATCTGGCCGGGCGAGGAAAGCGATTCCTAGTCATCGATCCAGATCCTGCCCCCGCGGCGGCGCAGCCTGCGGCCACTCGGGAGATTGACCACCGACGGACACTCAACGTCTAACAAACCAGCGGATCTTTCCAGCAAGGCGCGATCGATTTCGGGAATCTTGTGATCGATGAGAAATTTCCGCAGCGCCGCCCGCTGCATGACCGGCTGCAATTTCCGCAAGGCGGGAAGATGCAGCCGTCCCTGGGGATCGAGCACCTGCGCCTGCTTCAGCAGCACGTTCTCCTGATCCTCGCGTGCCGAAGTATCGTCCGCGCCGCGGGCGAAGGCCGCCACCGGATCCCTGCCGGAAATTTCAGCCAGCAGCGGAAACACCTCGTTGCGCAGGCGGTTGCGGACCGCCACCGGTTGGCGATTGCTCGCATCCTCGCGCCAGCGGTGGCCATGGTGTTCCAGCCATTGGACAAGTTCCGAATGCCTGACACCCAACAAGGGCCGGACGATTCGCAGCGTGACTCCCGCCACGGTGATTTGCTGTTCCTCGCGCATGCCTTTCAGGCCGTGGGAGCCCCGCAGCAGGTTCCACAACACCGTTTCCGCCTGATCATCGGCATGATGGGCCAGTAAGATCCGGCGGCAACGGTGCTTGCGCGCACAGTCTGCGAAAAAAGCGTGCCTTGCATTGCGCGCGGCGGTTTCCAGCGATTCACCGCACGCGGCCATCCGCATTTTCACGTCCGTCCGTCCGAGTTCACAGGACACGCCGAGTTTTCCGCACTCGCGCCCGACAAAGCCCGCGTCTCCAGTCGATGCCTGTCCACGCAAGCGGTGGTCGAGATGACAAACGACCAGATTCCGGAAGCCAGCGGCCATGAGCAGATGCAGCAACGCCATCGAATCCCCGCCGCCGGAAACGCCGACCAGCCAGCGCTCGCCGCGCGGCGTGCGCTCCAACCATGGAATGTTCGCCTCAATGTCCACGGCCGCAGCCTGCCTTTCTCCCCTCGCCCGCGCAACTCCTTCCCGGTTGCGGATTTGAAACGCTTGCCGCGCAGGACTTCAATCCGCAGGCTGCCACCGTGATTCGATTTGCGGTGCTTGGCAGTGGCAGTGGTGGAAACTCGGCGGTCGTCGAATGCGGCGGCGTGCGCCTTTTGATCGATGCCGGATTGAGTGCCAAACAACTTTGCCTGCGGCTGCAAAAAGTCGGAATCGAACCGGCGGGATTGGATGGAATCCTGCTAACCCACGAGCACGGCGATCACGTCAAAGGGCTGAAGGTTTTCCTGAAACAACATCCGATGCCGGTCTATGCCACGGCGGACACGCGCAGGATTCTTGCCATCAACGGCATCGAGTGCGGAGTTTGGAAAACCTTTCAAACCAGCCAGAGCTTCGCCATCGGCGCGGCGACGATCCAGAGTTTCACGGTTCATCACGACGCCGTGGATCCGGTCGGATTCGTAATCTCCCATCAGTCCCGCCAGCTGGGTGTGGTCTCGGATGTCGGCCACATCACACGCAGCATGATCGACCGGCTGCACGGCCTGCACGGCTTGTTCGTTGAGGCGAATTATGACGACGGACTGCTCGAGGCGGATACCAAACGCCCATGGCCCACCAAGCAGCGCATTTGTTCGCGCCATGGCCATCTTTCAAACGACCAGGTCACCGAATTGGTGCGGGAAATCGCCCACCCGGCACTCGGACGCGTGGTGCTGGGACACTTGAGCTCGGATTGCAACAAGCCGGAGCTTGTTCTCGGCCGGCTCCGCGCCTGCCTCGCGGAACTCGGACACCACCATGTGGGCCTGCACTGCGCCTGCCAGGATCAACCCACCGGCTGGTTCGAGCTGTAAGCCCGCTGACAGGCTGTTGACATGCCGTGACGGAAATCCTCCACTGCCAGCCATGAACGATCACTCCGAAATCCTCATCGACTTCGCCTTGTCCGAGGACATTGGCGATGGCGATGTGACTTCGCTTTATTTCATCCCGGAGAAGCGCCGGGCGAGGGCCTTCGTGGCGGCGCGCCGGGATGGCATGATTTCCGGGGTCGGACTGGCGGCCCGGGTTTTTTCAAAGGTTGATCCCAGCCTGGACGTGGAAATCCTGATCCCGGATGGCAGCCGGGTGAGCGAGGGTGCCTTGCTGATCCGGGTGGAGGGCGAGGCCCGCTCGATCCTCACCGCCGAGCGCACCGCGCTCAATTTCCTCCAGCGGCTCAGCGGTGTGGCCACCCTCACCGCTCGCTACGTGGAGGCGGTCAAAGGCACCACCGCGCGGATTCTCGACACCCGCAAGACCACGCCCGGCTATCGCCTGCTGGAAAAGCAGGCGGTCCTCCACGGCGGCGGCGAAAACCACCGGATGGGTCTCTACGACCGCGCGATGGTGAAGGACAACCACCTCGTGGCCGACGGCGGCAGCGAGGCGCTTCAGTCGGCGATTCACCGCTTGAAAGCCGCGAAACCCAATGTCGAGGTCGAATTGGAGGCCGATCGTATCGAACAAGTTGACATGTTTCTCACATTGGGTGGTGTCGATCACATCCTGCTGGACAACATGAGTCTGGAAGAACTGCGCCAGGCCGTCGCGGCCCGTGGCGAGCGGATCACGCCGATGCTTGAGGCGAGTGGCGGAGTCAGTCTGGAAACCGTACGCGGGATTGCGGAAACCGGCGTGGATTTCATCTCGGTAGGCGCGCTCACCCACTCGGCGCCGGCACTCGACATCGGACTGGATTTCGCTCCCTGGTGAACGCCATGACTGATGAATTTCACGATGCCGCCGCCGCTTTCCCGGATCCCTTCCGCCTGTTGCTTCGGAAAACGGCAGCTTCGACCAATGAGGAACTGCGCCTGCTGGCGGAGCGTGGGGGCTGGCGAGGCGAGCATCGCCGAAAGCTATGCCGAGGTGAAGGACGGGCAGGTGTGGCTGA
>JBGSUP010000035.1:0-2118 GCA_041753485.1 Akkermansiaceae bacterium | reverse complement strand
GTCCGCTACTCCGACGAGTTAGAGACCCATTCTCGAATCGGACTGTTGTGGACAACTTTGAAGAGGCTCCCGCCGCTTCGCGGCGAACAAACACCGGTTTCCACCCACATTTTTGGCGGAAGAGGCAAAATAAAGGCACTGTCAGACAACCCTCGTCCGCCTGGAGCCATCAAACTTACCAACTCGGAACTGTATCGCATCCGGGTCTCGACCTATCGTGTGATCTACGAAATCAACGACCAAGAAGTCAGAATCGCCATCATCCGGATCAGATACCGCAAGGACGCCTACGGAAAATGATCGAATCGGACTGAAAGCCGGAGCTTTTTCCCTTCGCCCTGATTCCCACCAATTCCAACACCATGTCCGTTATCCTCTCTTTCGACATCACCCCCAAAACTCCATTTGGAACGAGGCGGGGGGCTCAAGTGACAAAGGTCGCGCTGCCGGAGGTGAAGAAATCAGCCCCCCTTACTGGGCCGATGACCTTCCCTTAAGGGCCTTCTTCCTTCGTGCAGCGCGAGAATACCCATGATGGTTGTAAGGAATGATCCGGTATCAAACTCGCACGACTTTGCAGACTTTCAAATGCTTTTTGCATTTTCCGGGGCGGCGAGCCGCTTGGGACAAACCGCACGTAACGGGCGACGCCCGAAGATGAAGGCAAGAGCGACCGGAATCCGACGCGACGTTGCGCCAGATGCATTCGGGTGTTGCTTGGGCACCCTCCCAATCAAGGCATCCGCATCACTTATCGAGGACTTCATCCACTTTTTCCCCCGCCTTTTCGGCAGGACCCTTGGGATCAACGGCGTCCTTCACATTCTCGATGGCCTCATCCATTTTTTCGCCTGCTTTTTCAGCCGGGCCTTTTTTCTTGCAGGAAGCAAGTGCGGCGAGAATGGACACCGAACACACGGCTAGAAGTAGTAGATTTTTCATAAGATTGGATTTGAATGGCCGGATATTTATCCGGGTGTCTTCGAGGTTCGCACACTTTGGGACAATAGCGAACTGGTTTTAAACGGGAAATCCGGTCGTCCCACGCATTGGATCGGAGGGATTGACGGGAAGAGCGCCGCTGCGATAAGACTCGCGGCGTGAATCTGTTTGAGAACCTGGCAGCGAAAGCCACCAAGGCGGCGATGGACAAAGCCTTTGCCAAGGGGCTGCTGCGTTGTCCCAAGTGCGGACAAAAACCCGCCCAGACTCCGGCGGACATGGAGATGCTGTTGCGTTGCGAAGCCTGCGGCTTCGACGCGCTTCCCGCCGAGTGGCTGTCGAATTTGAATGCCATTCCTACGGCCGATCCCGATGAAATCCCGGCGGACACGCGCATCCGACGTGAGGGAAAGGCACCGGGCGATTGCGTATGGCACATTCCCGCCAGCGGAAAATTCGGCTTCTTCCTGTTCTTCGGTCTGTTCTGGACGGCAATCACCGCGGTGGTGAGCAGTGCGTTCCTGTTTGGCCCGCCGAGGGAAGTTCAAGGGTCGGCACCGTGGGTCATCTATCCGTTTTTCGCCATCTTCTGGGCGATCGGGCTTGGGATGTTGTATGCCGCACTTCGCAACAAATACGCCCGCCATCAAATCACCGTCACACGGGATCTCGTCACGCTGCGCCGTGAGCTGTTCGGCAAGGTGAAGGAGAAGTCCCTGGTCACCGCGCAGGTCGGATCCGTGGCGCAGGTCGAATTCTATCAGCAGAACTACCAGCCGGTTTACGGCGTGGAGATCCGCGGGCAGGGTGGTAAACTGAGGTTCGGCACGACGCTGCGGGAGGAGGAAAAAGCCTGGCTGGTGGCCGACATCAAACGCGCGGTCTTCGGCGAAATGCCCGCCAGTCCCAGCGCGGCCTCTTCGCCTGCAATGATCGCGGCGCAGCGGCAGTCGTCGTTTTCATTCCCGCTGCCGCCCGGTCCCAAGGGGCATTGGATCATTGGCGTCTTGTTCGTGCTCATCGGCCTGGGTGTCATCGCGATGGGGGTTTCGCGCGGTCCGGATTTTCCCAAGCCCGGGGAGGACGGCGTGGATTGGATCGCGGTGGTGTTCAATGCGGTCTTCAGCCTTTTCAGCCTCATTCCCATCCTCGTCGGGCTGGTTTTCAGCGGCGTCG
>JBGSUP010000034.1:0-3183 GCA_041753485.1 Akkermansiaceae bacterium | reverse complement strand
GGGCATCCGCGCCGAGCAGAGTGAGTGGGATGCCCTCGGAGGTGCGCAGGCCCAGTGCGATGCGTTCGATGCGGCGGGCTTCGGCATCGAGCGTCTCGGATTCGTCCAGCGCGTGGCCAAGCGACCGGATGCGGGCGATGTAGCCTTCGGTGTCCGCAAGGTTTTTCGTGCGCAAGTCGCCGAGTGTGGACACCGCGGAGGGCCCCAGGCCGAGGTAATCCTCGCCGCGCCAGTAGCCTTGGTTGTGCCGAGAATGGCGGCCGGGTCTCGCGTAGTTGGAGGTTTCGTAGTGATCGAATCCTGCGGATGTTAGATAGCCATCGGCCATTTGGAACAAACGCGCGTCATCATCCTCGTTTTCGCGGACCTCACCGCGCCGCAGCGATTCAAAGAACGCGGTGTCCTCCTCATAGGTGAGGTTGTAGGCGGAGATGTGATCGGGTTCCAGGGACACCGCATGGTGCAGCGTGGACTCCCAATCGGCCCCGGATTGGCCCGGGATGGAAAACATCAGATCGATGTTCACCTGTGGCACGCCCGCGTCGCGGAGGATCGCCACCGACCTGGACGCCTGCTCGGCCGTGTGTTCGCGGCCGAGGGTTTCCAGCACATGCGGGGAAAACGACTGAATGCCAAGCGAGATGCGTGTCACGCCGAGCCTGCGGAACAAGCGGGCTTTTTCCAAATCGAAGGTGGCGGGGTTCGCCTCCAGGGTGACCTCGTCAAGATCCGCGAAACGGATCGTTTCATGCAGCGCGGAGAACAAGCGTTCAAGATGTCGCGGCGAGAGCATGCTCGGCGTGCCGCCGCCGAGATAGACGGTGCGGACCGGTTGCTTGATCCGTGCGCGTGCCTCGGCGGCCAGTGCCTCGATGAATTCGCTGATCGGCGTGCCGCCCGGCGTGTGTTTGTAGAACGAGCAATACGGGCAGACCCGGTGGCAGAACGGAATATGGAGGTAGAGCAACAAGAGCCGCCGTTTAGCATGGGAATCCGCCGCAGCAAAGCCCGGCGAACGACGCCGTTGAAACGAGGCCGGCCACGGATCCCGGAATCCATGGGTGTCCCGGATTTCAAACAGGGTCCGGGATCGAGCCGGGGTCGCCGGCTTCTCTCCGATTTTTAGCGTGACCCTTTTCCCGGCACGCAACAATCTCCCGCCAGCAAGCGAAATCACCATGGGAAACTTCACCGCTTTCGAACAAAAGATGACCGCCGCCGGGATGGGAGATGCTGCGATCCGCGCGTTCCGCCGGAATTATGAAGCGCTGCTGCGCAAGGAAACCGGGGTGATCCCCGAAGACTCCATCGCCCCCGCCGACAACCTCGCTTCGCTTGAAAGCCTCGCCTCCACCGTGCCCGCGGACTCCGCGCTGCTCGCTCAGGCAGTCGTCATCAAACTCAATGGCGGTCTCGGTACCAGTATGGGTTTGCAGGGGCCCAAAAGCCTGCTTGCCGTGCGCGACGGGGTGAATTTCCTCGACCTGATGGTGCGGCAGATCCTCGACCTGCGGCAGAGCAGCGGCGCGCCAGTGCGGCTGCTTTTGATGAACAGCTTCAGCACCAGCGGCGAGACGCTCGAGCACCTCGGGCGATATTGTGATGAAGGTCTCGCACAAGCTTCCGAAGTGGAGTTGATGCAAAACCAGATTCCAAAAATCGACGCGGCCACGCTCGATCCCGCGAGCTGGCCTGCGGATCCCGATCTCGAATGGTGCCCGCCCGGCCATGGCGATCTTTACCCGGCGCTTGTCGGCAGCGGCTGGCTCGACCGACTGCTTGCCGAAGGCGTGCGGTATGCCTTCGTTTCCAACTCGGACAATCTCGGTGCCATCCTTGATCCCGTCATCCTCCGCCACTTCGCGGATTCCGGGGCGCCCTTCCTCATGGAATGCACCCGCCGCACCGCCGCCGACCGCAAGGGCGGCCATCTCGCGAAACGCAAGGCCGATGGCCGCCTGCTGCTGCGCGAAGTGGCCCAATGCCTGGAAGCCGATCTCGACGCCTTCCAGGACATCGACCGCCACCGCTATTTCAACACCAACAGCCTGTGGTTGCGTCTCGACCTCCTGAAAGAACAACTCGCCGCTGATTCCGGCGTGTTGCCGTTGCCGATGATCCGCAACAATAAGACCGTCGACCCGCGCGACCGGAAATCAACACCCGTCATCCAGTTGGAGAGTGCGATGGGTGCGGCCATCGAGTGCTTTGCCGGCTCCACCGCCATCGACGTTCCGCGCAGCCGTTTCGCCCCCGTCAAGTCCACCGGCGACCTGCTCGCACTGCGTTCCGACGCCTATGAGATTCTCAAAAACGGCCAGGTCCGCCTGCATGCGTCGCGGCATGACAAGCCGCCGGTGATCGTGCTTTCGGACGAATACAAGCTGGTGGATTCAATCGGAAACCTGGGGATTCCAAGCTTGATCGACTGCCGCTCTCTAACACTCAGCGGGCCGCTCCGTTTCGCCCCGGGAGTCATCATCCAAGGCGATGTCGAGGTGAAAAACCTTGGCTCTGAAACCAAGGTCGTCGCCGCTGGCACCTACCGCGACACGACCGTGGAACTCTGAGTCAAGCCATCAAATGGGGCGTTTTTGTAAACGATGCGGAAATTTTCCGGGTTACTTTGCTTGCCACTTGGAAGGCAAGCTACTAAGCCCTCCGCCGCCATGGCCAGCATCGGACCCTTTATCCTCCCCGCAAACGGCTTTGATGCCGTGATTTTTGATTGCGACGGGACCCTGGTGGATTCCATGCCCGCGCATTTCGACGCCTGGTGCGAGGCGCTGTCGCTCTACGGAGCAGGCAATGTCTTCAAAGAGGATGTCTTTCTCGCCATGGGTGGCAGACCGACGCGCGACATCGTGGTGGAACTCAACGACGAATACGGGCTCCGTCTGGATCCCGAGGCGGTGGCCTTCGCCAAGCGCGAGGCGTTTCTCAAGCGCATGCACGCCGTCACCCTGATCGATGAGGTTGCAGGCTTCGCGGAGTCGCTGCGGGGCAAAATCCCAATGGCTGTTGCCAGCGGCGGATCCCGCATGGTGGTGGAAAAAACCCTGCGGGTGGTCGGCATTTCCGACTGGTTCGACGAGGTCGTCACCGCCGACGACGTGAGCGAGGGGAAACCCGCGCCGGACATTTTCCTGCAAGCCGCCCGGTTGCTCGGCGTGCTGCCCGGGC
>JBGSUP010000033.1:0-3079 GCA_041753485.1 Akkermansiaceae bacterium | reverse complement strand
TGGCCTCGGCCGCGGCGATGATCGCCTCGGGATCCGCGGCGCTGGTTTCGCCGTCTTCGTCGAGTTGGCGCGAGCAGCGCCGGGCAAGCGCCTCGACGGAGCCTTTGACATAGATCATTTTTGGATGGCCGGCTCTGCCATGCAGGGTGGCCATGTATTGGTGTTCCGACTCGAAGGGAATGCACTCGACGCGTGGCAGGCGTTGGCCGAGTTCGCTCTCGGAGACCCCAGCCTTGCGGGCGGAAACGAGCAATGCGCCTTCGGTGGGATCGCCCTCCACGGCGATGCGGCCCTGCTCATCGGGCACGAGGCGGGAGTCGTTGCAAAGCAGGCCGGCACCGAGGGTTTCGACGAGGGCCGCGTTTTCCCCGATCACCACCGGCTGGTCCTCGAGGTGGATGACACCCTCGGCATCGTAGCCGCTGCCGCTGACGTGATAGAGCCTGCCGCCGGCGTGGATTTCCCGCACGGTCATTTGGTTCTGGGTGAGCGTGCCGGTTTTGTCCGAGCAGATCACAGTGGTGCTGCCGAGGGTCTCCACTGCGGGCAACTTGCGGATGATCGCGCGGCGCCTGGCCATGCGGGAAACGCCGATGGCCAGCGTGATGGTCAGCGCGGCGGGCAGGCCTTCCGGAATCGCGCCCACGGCCAGCGCCACGGCGGCCATGAACATGCTCCGCCAATCCTCGCCGCGCAGCATGCCAATGGCGAAGGTCAGCGCGGCCAAGCCGAGGATGACACCCAGCAGGAGCCGACTGAAGGCCGAGATTTTCCGCGTGAGCGGGGTTTGCAGCTCATCGGCCTGGCCGATCAGGCCTGCGATGCGTCCCATCTCGGTGCGGTCCGCAGTGGCGAACACAACGCCCTCGCCCTGACCACTCGTGACCAGGGTGCCGGTGAAGGAGAGATTCGTGCGATCGGCGAGAACGGTGCTTTCAGGGAGCGCTTCGGCTTGTTTGGAAACCGGCAGCGACTCGCCGGTGAGGGCGGCTTCCTCGATCTGGAGATTGCGGACACGCAGCAGGCGGAGGTCCGCCGGGACGCGGTCGCCGGACTGGAGCAGGACAATGTCTCCGGGGACGAGATTGTGGGAAGGCACCCGCATTTTTTTACCTTCCCTGCGGACGGTGGCCTCGGTGAGAACGAGCTTGGCCAAGGCGTTGATGGCCTTTTCCGCGCGGGATTCCTGGAGGTAGCCGATGATGGCGTTGACCAGGACCACGCCGAAGATGACGGCGGCGTCCACCCACTCGCCGAGCACCGCTGAAATGAGTGTGGCCGCCAGCAGAATGTAGATCAGCGGCTGGTGGAACTGGAGCAGGAAACGCTGCCATGGCGGTGTGCGCCTGCCGGCGGTCACCTGGTTCGGGCCGAAATGCCCGAGCCGCCTCGCAATCTCGTCGGCGGCGAGTCCAACGGAGGCACTCGAATCGAGGCGTTCCACCGCCTGGTCGGCGGCCAGTTCATGCCACGTAGTGATGGATTCCACGGCTTTCATGGCGCGATGGGGTCGGGAATGGCCGGAGGGCTGGACACCTTCCACCAGCCTTACCATTCACCCGCATCGCGCCGCTGTCGAGCATAGGGATTGCCAAGCCGTTAGAAAATCACTTCTTCTTGCGCAGGAACGGCGGCAGGTCGAGGTCCTCGCCTTCGAACACATTCGGGTTTTCGCCCTCGAAGCGGCCGCGCGGGGTGGCATCGAGCGAGAGTTCGCTTTGGGGACCGCCGGATTTGACGCCGAGTTTGAGCTTGGGTGCCTCGGGTTCGGCCGCAGCCGGGGCTTGCGCTGAGACGGGAGAGAGCTCGACGGATTTCTGGGGTTTGGCGATGCCCCACCATGGCTTCGATCCCAGCGGGCGTTTTGGCGGCAGCTTGGTGAAGCCGCCAGCCTCCAGATCGGGCGAATTGGGATCCAGCATGTCGTTGTCGGGTTCGTCCTCGATCTCGTGCTCGATTTCCGGAGGGCTTGTTTGATTGGCCGGAATGGCTTCAAGGTAGTTTTCCAGCTCGCCCTCATCGTTTTCGGGGACCGCGACGAACTCCGCGACCATCACTGCCGGAGCCTTTTCCCCCTGCGGGGCAGCGTCGGTTCGTGCTGACGCATCGGGCTTTGCCACAGCGGCTTGTGGCTCGGCGGCAAAGGTGAATGCGGCCGGTTCAGGTTTTGCCGGTTCGGCGAAGGGTGCATCGTCATCGAACAACACGGGGCTTGCTGCAACTTCGTTGAGGGACCTGCGAAATGCCGACAGCTCGGGGGCTGCCGGAGCTTTCTCCGGTTCTGCGGGTGCGGCGGCAGGCGGGGCTTTTTCAAAGACGAGGCCTGGATCCACCACGGTCGGCGGCTCCGGTGCGGGGGATTCGGCCCGCTCCGCCATGAGGGGCGCTACGGCCACGGCAGCCTTGGCGATGGTGGCGGCTGGAGTGAATCCCTGGCTTGGATCGAGCAGCGGATTGTCGTTGTCATCGGCACGGCTCAGCGAGTCGCGCGGGGCGGTGGCCAGCGAATCCTCCGGCAGCGCGCTGATCAGGGTGAGCGAGAGCGAGTCTCCCATCGCGGGATCGACCGCCGCGCCGAACAGCACATGGGCTTTTTCCGGCACGAATTTATGCAGGCTCTGCATCAGCAACTCGATTTCAAACAGCGTGAGATTCTCGCCGCCGCAGAGGTGGACGAGCACGCTTTGCGCGTCCCTGAGCAGGGAACCCTGATCCAGCAGCGGGCTGCTGAGCGCATTGCGCAGAGCCTTCACGGCGCGGTCCTTGCCCTCCGCCATGCCGGAGCCGAACAGGCAGCGCGAGCGCGTGGTCCGCAGCGCGCTCATCAGATCGTCGAGGCCGACATTGATCAAGCCCGGGCGGACGACCAGCCGAATGACGGCCTTGATGGACTCGCAGATCATGTGGTCGGCGGCGCCGAACGCCTCGTGAATGCCTTGTTTGGCAAGCACCAGTTCGCCCATGCGGTTGTTGTCGAAAGTGACCAGGGCATTGGAAAGCACGGCGAGTTCGTTGAGCGCGGTTTCAGCCTGGCCGCGGCGGCGCTTGCCCTCAAAGGCGAAGGGCATGGTGGCGAAGA
>JBGSUP010000032.1:0-5394 GCA_041753485.1 Akkermansiaceae bacterium | reverse complement strand
ACAGGGCGACCGCGGCGGCGGCACCCCACCAGTGGCGGCTGCGGCCGGATGGGGCGGGTTGTCGAAGCGGGAAACGCACGATTTTCGGCTCGCAGGTGGGAAATGGAATTCCGTCGACAGCGGCTTCCAGGGAGGCCATCAAGGAAGTCGGGAGCGGGGCGGGCAAGACGCGCCCCAGTTCCTGTTCCATCCGGAGCTCCTGCGGATCGAGCCGGGTCCAGGTTCCCCCGGCGCAGGCTTCGATTCTGGCGAGCAACGAATCATCGAGGGAAGCGGCACGGAGTTGCCGGAGGTCGTTTTCAATCGATGATGGATCGAATGGCATGGCTGGGGTCGGATGGAAATTTCAAATCGAGAGATCGCCACGGCGGCGGGCTCCACTGAGACTCCGCTTGAGGGATTCAAGTCCATAGCGATACCGCGAGGCCGCTGTGTTTTGCGAAATGCCGAGAGTTTCGCCAATCTCGGCGAAAGTGCGCTCGCCCCAGATCTTCATGATGATGACTTCCGCGAATTTTTCCGGCAGTTCCTTGAGTTTCTCCTCGAGTTGGATGCGCGTTTCATCGTCGGACGACTCGCTTTCAAACCACGGGTGGAAGGCCTCTTGATGGGATTCCCCGGTCTCGGCCCCGACCGTGTCCTCGCGACGTTTGCGGCGGTCGTCGCGGCGGCTGAGGTCGATCGACAGGCGCCGGATGGTGGTGTAAAGGTAGGGTTGCCACGCGTCCGGTCCGCCGATGAATTCATCATTGCGGATTTTCTCGATGAGTTTGACCATCGCATCCTGCAGGACATCCTCCGCATCCTGGGGGGAGCGCGTCTGCTGGCGGGCGAACAGCAGCATTTTCGGGCCATTGACTTCGAGCCACTCGCGCCATTCGGACGGAGCGCTGCCTGCGGCCGGGGCCACTGCGGCTCGCGATGGCTTTTCAGGAACTTCTTCCATAAAATGTCGCATTGTTCGGATTCTTTTTCACAGGGGGTGAGGAAAACATCCCCCCCGCGGGCAAGAAATCAAAACCCCGCGCTGGGTAAAAATCCAGCGGCATCTATCGAAATTCAGGCACCTCTCCGGACTTGCCCTGCGGCATTTCCCGGGCATGCTTCGCCGCGTCGTGAGTTCCGTTCCGGTCGAGCCGTCGCTGGAAGCGTTTGCCGAGTTGGCGAAGCGGGGCAATGTCGTGCCCGTTTACACCCAACTGGCGGCGGACTTCGAGACCCCGCTTTCCGCCTACCTCAAGCTGCGTGACAGCCGCCATTCGTTCCTTCTCGAGAGTGCGGAGAGCACCGAGAAGGGCGGCCGCTGGTCGATCATCGGCAGCAATCCGCGCCGCGTGTTCGAGGCCCGCGACAGGGAAATCACCATTCGCGAGGGTCCTAAAATCAGAAACTACACCGCAGCCGGTGATGTGCTGGCGGCGCTGGAGCGCGAAATGGCGGCCTACAAGCCGGTCACCCACGGCGCGCTGCCCATCTTTTCCGGCGGCATGGTCGGCTACCTGTCCTATGACGCGGTGCGCCAGTTCGAACCCACGCTCGGCCCGCCGCCGCCCGACCCGCTGGGCATTCCGGACGCGATGTTTCTGTTAGCAGACACGCTGCTGGTCTTCGACCACCGGCTGCGCCGCCTGCAGGTGGTCGCCAATGCCTTCATCGGGGAGTTTCCGACACCCGCCGACGCCTATGCCGAAGCCTGCGGAAAAATCGCTGCCATCGTGGAAATCCTCAACCGGCCGCTGCATGTCCCGGCGCTCAACGGACTGGTGGAAGTCGAGCCCGTGGACGCCCGCAGCAACACGACGCAGGAGGAATTCGAGGCCATCGTCCGCGTCGGCAAGGAGTTCATCGCCGCGGGCGACATCTTCCAGTTCGTGCCGAGCCAGCGTTTCGAAACCGACTTCGAGCTGCCGCCGGTGGATCTCTACCGGGCGCTGCGGTTCGTGAATCCATCGCCCTACATGTTCATTCTCGAACTCGGAGATTTCTCGCTCGTCGGAAGCTCGCCGGAAGTCCACGTGCGTTCCATCCACGGCCGCATCGACATCCGCCCGATCGCCGGTACCCGCTGGCGGGGAGCCACCCCGGAGGAGGACGACGCGCTTGCCGCGGATCTGTTAGCTGATCCCAAGGAGCGCGCCGAGCACCTGATGTTGGTGGATCTGGCCCGCAACGACGTCGGCCGCATTGCAAGGCACGCCTCGGTGAAAGTGGATGATTTCATGATCGTGGAGCGTTACAGCCACGTGATGCACATCGTTTCCAATGTAAGCGGCGAACTCGACCCCGCGCACAGCGCCTATGACGTGCTGCGCGCCACCTTTCCGGCGGGCACCGTGAGTGGCGCGCCGAAAATCCGCGCGATGCAGATCATCAACTCGCTGGAAAAACACAAGCGCTGCGCTTATGCCGGAGCCGTCGGGTATTTCGGCTTCGACGGCTCGCACGATTCCTGCATCACACTGCGCACCTGCCTGCTCAAGGACGGCAAGGCCTACGTCCAGGCCGGGGCGGGCGTCGTCGCCGATTCCGATCCCAGCTACGAATACATCGAAACCGTCAACAAGGCCAAAGGCATGCTCCGCGCCATCGCGCTGGCCAAGACGCTTGAAGAAGATTGATTCGGAAAGAAAAATCAACCGCGGATGAACGCAGATGGACACAGATAAAATAAATGGAATGAATTCTTGAGAGCCCAATCCAAAATCCCCATCTCTCCTCATCTGCGTGCATCCGCGTCCATCAGCGGTTCAAAAATATTCAATCTGAATACTGAAATGCTCCTCATTCTCGACAACTACGATTCGTTCACCTACAACCTCGTGCAATACTTCGGCGAGCTGGGTGCGGAGATGAAAGTATTCCGCAACGACGTGATCAACGTCGATGAGGTGAAGGCCCTCAAGCCGGAGCGCATCTGCATTTCGCCCGGCCCCTGCACTCCCAACGAGGCGGGCATCTCGCTGGAACTCATCCGCGAACTCGGTTCCGGCACGCCGATCCTTGGTGTTTGCCTCGGCCATCAGTCGATCGGCCAGGTCTATGGCGGCGAGGTGGTGCGCGCCGACCGGTTGATGCACGGCAAGACCTCGCCGATCCACCACACGGGTAAGAGCGTCTTCGCGGGCATGCCGAGTCCGTTTGAAGCCACCCGCTATCACTCACTCATCGTCAGGCGCGAGACGCTGCCGGACTGTCTCGAAATCACCGCCTGGACCGAGGAGGGTGAGATCATGGGTCTGATGCACAGGGAACACCCGGTCCACGGCGTGCAGTTCCATCCGGAGTCGATCCTCACCCGGGACGGCAAGAGATTGTTAGAAAACTTCCTCAAGCTTTAGCGGAGGCCAGCACCCAGCGGTATTCCTCCGCGATTTGTTCCTCCACCGGGCGTTGCAATTCGCGGGGAAGAACGGCCCAGGTGTAGGTTTCGATCTCGTAATGGGCGCAGGCGTCCGGGTTGGCGTTCCGCCAGGCGAGGACATCGCGGGCGTGGCTTCGGGTCGAGTTCAATGGCGGCGCGGGTTCGGCATCGAGAGGGATGTGAAAGTGCACCCGCGCTTCGATGAGACCGGATTTTTCCGCCGCGAGGAAATCCGGCAGATCGATGAAACGGCGGATTTCCGCCGCATTGCCGCGTGCGAGCACCTGGTGGAAATACACCGGCTCGTCAAAGGCGCGGATCGCTTCGATGGCGGCCGGATCACGCGGGTCGAAGGCGAGCGCGCTTGAGAGATGGATCTTTGAAATCCGGATGCCGGCATCGACCAGCGCATCGAGCGAAGTTCCGGCGTCCTCGTATTGGAGCGCGAAGTGGCAGGCATCGTAGTTCACGCCGATCCGGCGGCGGATCACGCCAGGGTCCGGCGCTTCGGCGTGAAGCCGGGCGAAAAACGCCAGCGTTTCCGCGGTGTTTTCGAAATGCCCGAGCGGTTCGGGTTCGAGGCCGAGGTGAAAGTCGTGGCCGGTCTCTGCGGCGAGGATTTCCAACCACTCTGCCAATTCGACCAGATTTGCACGCATCGGCGATTCCGCGGCGTGAAAAGTCTTGTGAGAACCCGGCAGCGTGGAAACCGAGGCCCCGGTTCCGGGCCGGGCGACCGCCGCGAGAATGCGGAACAGGTTTTTGGTGTAGTCGAGCCGGGTGCGTTCGGTCCAGTCCGGCTGGAACACGCGTTCCTTCACCCGTGTGCCATGGAAGCTGCCGTAGGGGAAGCCGTTGATCGTGAACACATAGCTGTTGGCTTCATCCAGCCAGGCCTTGAAAGCGGCAAGTCGGTCGCCTTCCAGCAATTCGCGTGCGGCCACGGCGGAGAGGCGCAGGCCGATGGCGAAAGGCTGCGGCGACCGATAACCGCCGCCAGCCAGCAGATCGCGCACGGCGAGCACACGGGTTTGCAGCATTTCGCGCGTTTCCGCCCACGTTTCCGCCGGGTGGATGTTGGTGCAGTAGGAGAGATGAGACGATCCGAATTTCAAGTGGCCGGACGATGGACTTGCGGGTGGGTCTTGTCGAGAGTGGCAAGCTGCGGACTCGACATCCCATGGTGCCGATGACAGGGTTCTTTCCCCCACTCCCATGTCCGTCGAATTCAAAGACTATTATGCGATTCTCGGTGTGCCGCGCGACGCGAACGCCGGGGAGATCAAAAAAGCATTCCGCAAACTGGCGCGCAAGCACCACCCCGACGTGGCCAAGGACAAGAAGGCGGCCGAGGAAAAGTTCAAGGAGATCAACGAGGCCTACGAGGTGCTCGGCGACCCGGAAAAGCGCGGCAAATACGACCGGCTCGGCATGGATTGGCAGCATGAGGGAGCATTCCCGCCACCCGGCGGCGGGCGCGGCCCGCAGGCCCGCGAATTCAACTTCGGCGGCACCGGTTTCAGCGACTTCTTCGAGCAATATTTCGGCGGGGCGAGCCGCTATGGATTTCCCGCCGACATGGCTGGCGGTGCGCGCCCGGGTGCCCATCGCCATCGCGGTGGAGACATCGAGGGCGACATCCTGGTTACTTTGGAGGAGGCGATGCACGGGGCTGTGCGGCCGGTATCCCTGCAAATGACCGACCCGCGGACCGGCCGCGTGGAGACGCACACGTTCCAGGTGCGGATCCCGCCGGGCGTGATCAATGGCAAGCGCATCCGGGTTCCCGGCCAGGGTGAGCCGGGCTCCGGCGGTGGCGAGGCGGGAGATCTCTATCTGCGGGTCCGCCACGCCGCGCACCCGGATTTCAGCACCCGCGAATCGGACGTGTTTTACGATCTTGATATCTCACCATGGGAAGCCGTGCTGGGCACCGAGCTGCCGGTGCCCACGCTCGACGGGCTGATCAAGCTGCGCATCCCGCCGGGCAGCGAAAACGGCCAGCAACTCCGCGTCCGCAAGCGCGGGATGCC
>JBGSUP010000031.1:0-6688 GCA_041753485.1 Akkermansiaceae bacterium | reverse complement strand
ACCGCCGCCAGCGACATCACCTATCAGGTCGAGGTCGCGCATGACCTTCTGGACTGGCAACCCGGGTGTTCGTATGCCGGCGCGCAGCGGGTGACCGAGACGGAATTGACGACTGAATTCTCTCAAAATGGTGCAGGGTTGGAAACGATCACGGTGCGCGACAATACCGTCCTTGACGCCGAGCCGCGGCGCTTCCTTCGCTTGCGCGTCACCAATCCCTAGTCCTTGGAACGGCGTGCCTTCAGGAAGTTTATTCTTTGCAATGCCGGGAGTGGGGAATAGATTGCACTCCTCGCTTGTTGCCAGATATTTAACCCAGAAAGACGACGCCTCCCAACCCGCAGGCTCAAATCAATTCCAGCCCTCAAATCAATTCCAGCCCGTCACTCCGGGCACCCGTCAACTAATGAAAACCCATGCCCTCATTGCTTGTCTCCTTTTGGTGGTCGGAACCGGCCGGATGCTTGCCAATCCCGGCAGCGGCACCCTCAACCTGGTCACCGGCCAGTCCGGCATCAACACGCTGGACGTCACGGTGAGCGCCACTGCCGGCGGATTCACCGCTTCGGACACCCGAACCACCACGGCCACCGGCTCGATCAACGTTTCGTTTGACGCAGACCCCGCCACCGGAGCCACCACTGCCATGACCATCACCGGCGGAGCTTTCCAATTGACCGACATGCACTTCCAACTGACGGCACTGGGCTTCATCCCGGTCGCCAATATCACCACGGCCGGGATGCAGGGCACCGCCATTACACCACAGGTTCCGGCACCCGTCTCAGCCACTGCCAATGGCGGGGTTTTCGACGCCACCCTGCACCAGATCGAGATCAACCAAGGCAGCATCACCGGAGAAATCACGGTCACCGGCACGCCGATCGATTCCAGCTTCGCCGACAACAACGTGATCGGCACAGGTGACGGAAATGGCAGCGTCATCATGATCCCCGGCGCAATCAGTCCCGGCCAACGCACGATGCAGACGACCGTCGAAATGCCGGTGGATTTCACCGACAACCTGATTCTGGACGGCACCACTGTCACCGTCCGGGTGCAGGGAACCATCCGGGCCACCGGAGCGGTGATCCTTCAAACGGAATTGAACAACACTGCCGTCTCATGGAAGCAGTCGGGCTGCTTCAACCCGGAGCGGACGGCCGCCAAATTGTCGAATGCTCTCGGCATGGATCCCACTGAGACGTTTCTCTACAATCAGGACGGAGTGGGTGGGGTGGACGAAACCACCGGCGCTAACGGCAAATATTGGATGACCACCAGCGGCGGGACTGAGGCGACGGCGGCCGCAGCCGGCAGGGTCTGGGTCATTGCCGACTTGGGCGGCAGTTTCGACTTGGGCACGATCAAAATCTGGAATTTCAATTGGGATAACACCCCGGGTAGCCCCACCAGCAGTTTGAATAACCGCGGCGTCAGTCAGTTCGACATTCTGGTGCGCAATACCCCGGCGGACACGGACAACGGAACTTCGGGGGGCACACCCATCAACCTGAATAATGGCGTCGATGGCAACATTGACGACGATGCAGAATTCAACCTCGGGACGTCCAATCAGTGGCAGGAGGTGCTCTCGGATCAGTCGCTGACTCAGGCACCCAACAACGACACCTACACGGGCCAGGCCTTTGATCTCACGGGCAACACCGCCCGCTTCGTGGCAATCCGCGTGGACAGCTATCACGGCGGCGACGGCATCGGGCTGGGCAAGGTGCGCTTCATCACCGCTCCGACCTTGACCAGCCGCAGCCCCGCCACACCAACCACGGCGGACCCGGGAACTCGACTGTTGTTGGGCTTCAGCGAGAACGTCACGACCGGCACCGGCAGCGTCACGATCCGCAAGGCGAGCGATAACAGCCTGGTGGAGACCATCGACGTGACCACGCCCGGCGCGGTGGTGATCAACGGCAGAACGGCGGCGGTGGTCCGCAGCACGACTCTTGCCCCCAATACAGCTTATTATATCAACATGCCCGTCGGCGCGTTCACCGACCTTGCCGGCAACCCGGCCGCAGGCATCACCGGCACTTCCGCCTGGACTTTCACCACCTCGGCACGGGTGCCGATCCTAGTCGAGAATTTCGGCAGTTCCAGCGATCCGCTGAATGGAACCAGCGCCGACACCTTTGCCGCCGCCATCACCACCGCCGGCGGCTCCGCCACTTGGGCGGCCGACGACGACTACCTGCAAAATGGCGTGGTCAACGGGGTCGAGCAATCTGCAGCCTACCTCAACCTCGGCAGCTACATCAATGCTGCCAAGGGCACCGCCAACGGGAAATTCGAGCTCACCATGACGATTTCCGAAACCACCGGGGCCTGGATCTCGCTCGGTTTCGCGGCGGAAAATGCCCCTTCCACCACGAAAAACTTCACCAATGTGGGAACCGGTGTGACCACCACCGCGCTGGGAACGATCGTTTACCGGGCTGTCAGCAGCCCGGGCGAACTCGACATGTTCGGTGGCGGTGGCAGCGCAAACGCAGTTGATGGCCCGGATGGCAACACCGGGTTCCGGACGCTCACCGTGACCTTGGACCTGACTCCCGCCGGCGGCTACAACGGAACGAACCACTTCGGCACGGTCACCTGGTCGGACAGCGCCTTGGGCGTGCTCGGCACCAGCTACACCTACACCACCACCCGGAACTTCGGTTCCATCCTGGTCACCCAGGCCAACAGTTCGAAGGGCACGATCAACGCGCTGGCTCTCTATCAGATCCCACCCGCGAATACCTATGCGAATTGGATCAACAGTTTTCCTTTCACCGGCTTTGTCAGTCCGGACCGCAGCACCACCGGCGATCCGGACAACGACGGCCTGGACAACGCGCTGGAGAACCTATTCGGCACCAGCCCCGAGGTGTTCAGCCAGGGGTTGACCTCGGTTTCCACCAGCAGCGGCAACCTGGTATTCCGCCACGCGCTGGGCGCCACCCCGGCCGCGGATCTGACGGGGGCCTACGAGTGGTCCACCGATCTGGTGACTTGGAATGCCGACGAAGCAAGCGCTGGCGGCATCACCGTGACCTTCGCCGAACCGGTGGTGGTCACTCCGGGCGCGCCGGCCTTGGTCGAAGTCACGGCCAGCGTGATCGGGACCCCGGCAACCAAGGTCTTCGCCCGCTTCAAAGTCACCGGCCCCTGAGTTGGCATGGAGCCAGTTTGAAGAAACGGCGTCGCTCGCGATCTAATAGGGTGTCTGATAAACCGGAGGATCGGCTTCCAGCCGGTCTCGGAATGCAGGCATCTTGCCTGCATTCTGCGGGAAATTCCCATCGACTGGCAGACGCGACAGGTCACACCGCCGCCTTGCCGCGCACGAGATTCAGAATGGCGGTGGTGTCGAGGGTCTGGGCGCGCTGCTGGATTTCCGGGAGGTATTTGGCATGGAGCCGGCCCGCCTCCTGAGTCAAGGGAGTGTAAAGGGCTTTCATTTCGGCTCCCCCAAGCTTGCGGCCGCCAGCATAGTATTTCACGGCGAGGTGGCCGATGGCGTAGGTGGAGGCAAACGAGAACGCTGAGCCGGTGGCCTGGTTGGCAACGCGGCCGACGAGCTTGCCACCGAGCTTCTTGCCAAAACCACCGATCAACTTGCGGGCGAAGCCTTCGATCACCTGCGAGCCGAACCCGATGCCGGCCGTGGCGAGAAATTCCTTGATGCTGGAGCGGTCCAGCTCGAACCCATGGGCCTTGCCGATGCGCCACACCATCTTCATCTGAAGCGGCAGGATGGCCATGGTGGCCAGCGTTTCCGGCAGCAGTTCGAGCGCGCCATTGAGGATCGAGTAGCGCACGATCATGCCGCTCTGGTCGGCCGCCGCGGCCACCGGTCCTGCGGTTTCAAGCGGGGCAAGGGCCATGGAGTCCACTTCGTCGTCGAGGGTCTTTGCATCCGTATCGCCGAGTGCAAGTTTAGTGCGGAGTTCGTCGAGAAACGCCTGCTCATCCGCAGAGATGGCTCCGCCGGCCTCGCAAACAGCGCGCGCCATCTCATAGCCGAGCATGCGCTCCTCACGGGTTTTCAACTCCGCCGCCGCGGCATCCAAGGAGAGCCGGCCCATCAGGATGCGGCGCGACACGGCTGAGACATCCCCACCACCGAGTTCGTCGGCGAGCGATTCAATGTGTCCACGCTCGGCATCGGACTTGTCTCCATCGGCGAAGGCGGCGAACAGGCAGATGGCAAGCAGGGATTCACGGGTCGGATGGGAGTCGGCGAGTTGCATGGATTCGGAGGTGTGGGTGGCCGCGCCAAACGCGGCAATGATCCATGGTCCTGATGGGACTCTCGCGCAGGTGGAAAGTCACGTGGATTTTCCACCGGGAATGGCAGGTCCAACTTGGGCAGCCGGTTTTCATGCTCCGCAATGACGAGAATGTTGGCTTTTCACTCTCCGGTTTCCGCAACATCAGACACGGGTGAAAGCCTCATCTCCGCAGCGGCGCTGAGGGAGATTCGTCTCATGGAGTTTCCATCGTGAGGCGTGGTGCGGAGTAACCTTGATCGCGGATCTTTTTCAGCAGCGCCTGGAGCGCGACAACCTTGTCCGGGTGTTGTTTCGCAAGGTTGCTCCGCTGTCCGAGATCTTCCCGCAGGTTGTAGAGTCCAACCCGCTGATCGTCATAGGCAGGGACCTTGTGTTTTCTTCGCCAGGCCTCCGGCACCTGGCGGGCTGCCCCGGTTTTCACATCGACGAGCAGCCAGTCGCCATCGCGGATCGCGTATTGGCCTTTGGAGGTGTTGTGAACCATGGTGCTTCGCGGCGGCTTTGCGGATTTCTCTCTCAAAAACGGAAAGAAGTCGTGCGAGTCCTCAGCGGAGTTTTTAGGCAGATCGAAGCCAAGGTAACTGGCAAGTGTGGCCATGAGATCGATTTGGGAGAAGAGCGCGTCGGAAACCGCACCCGCCTTGGTGATGCCTGGCCACTTGATCATGGTGGGCACGCGGTGGCCGCCTTCGTAGATGTCCCGCTTGAGGCCGCGCAAGGGCGCGGATGACCAATGATCAAACTTCTCGTCGCGCGGATAGGCATAATTCTCCGCGCCGTTGTCTGCGGAGAAGATGACGATGGTGTTTCCTTCCAGGCCGCTCTCGCGCAAGGCTCTGAGAAGCTGGCCACAGGAATCATCGGTTTCGACCACGTAGTCGCCGTAGGCACCGGCCTTGGATTTTCCGTCGAACTCGTCGTTCGGAACAATCGGCGCGTGGGGCGAGGGCAAGGGAAAGTAGAGGAAGAATGGCTCCGACTTGCCTTTGCGCGACCGGATGTATTCCACGCCTCTTCTCGTCAACGTGGGCAGGACCTGATAGAAATCCCAATCCGAGCGGCCCGGGCCCTCGCGACATTCCCAATGCCCTTCCTTGGTGTTCTGCGGAGTTTTGGTGAATGTGATGTCCGGCACGGCGAGCACGCGGTCGTTCTCGATCCACGTGTAGGGCGGAAAATTGATCACGTTGTCGCCGAAGTAGGAATCGAAGCCGTGGTCCAGGGGGCCTCCGCGAAACGGTTTCGACCAGTCGAAGTGATCGTGTCGTTTCGAGTTTCCTGGGGTTCCGGGTTTGCGGATGGAAGCCCAGTCCCAGCCGAGGTGCCACTTGCCAATGCATGCGGTGCTGTAGCCCTTTTGTCGCAGCATGGCCGGAAGCGTAAGCTGGCACCGCTTGAAGACCGATGGGTCGAATCCGCTGTCGATGCCGTGGAAATCGCGCCAGTGATGGCGCCCGGTGAGCATCGCATAACGCGAGGGCGTGCAGATGCCCGACGAGCTGTGGGCATCGGTGAAACGCAATCCCTCGCTGGCAAGGCGGTCGAGTTGGGGCGTGGGGATTTTCGATTGTCGATTGTAGCAACCGAGATCGCCGTAACCCAAATCATCCGCGTAAAGCAATACGATGTTCATGCGCGGCGTTTCCGCCGCCAAGGTGAGCGGGCAGAGAACGAGGCCGAGGCGGACAAGAAGTGTTTGAAGCGGTTTCATGACAATTCCATTGGCTCAGGCGCGGGGCAGAATTTCAATCGGGCCGGGACTCTAGATTCAACACAGGCTGCAGGGCAATTCTTTCAACTTTGCGACCCTAACATTCGACAAACCGCTGCCAATCAACGAAATCTCGCATTTCGGGCGTCTCCGACCACTGGAAACGAGGAAATTCCAGGCCGGGTGTGGCACGATGCCGGAATTGTCGAAATGGATATCGCGGCAGGTCGGAGCCAGATTCCGGGAACTTGCCGCTTCCCCGCTGGCGACGCAGCCTGTTAAAAAAGGCGCACGCCCATGCCGCCCGAACCATTCCGCCCTCTTTGTGCCGCGATTCTCGTCGCGGCCGGTTTAAGCCGCCGCATGGGCATCGACAAACTCGCGTGGCCGCTCGCCGGCGTACCGGTCCTGCGCCGGACGCTCGACGCTTTCCTTGAAGCGGAGTCCATTGGTTCGATCGTCGTCGTTTGTCCGGCAGAGCGCTGGAAATGCCTTCAGCCGCTGGATTTCCCCAAACCGGTGATCCGGGTGGACGGCGGCGCGGAACGGCAGGAATCGGTGTTCATGGGACTTGCGGCGCTCGATCCTGCCGCACGCTTGGTGGCGGTGCATGATGGTGCGCGGCCATTGATCTCACCTGCGGCGGTTGACGCCTGCGTGGCGGCGGCCGCCCGGCACCGGG
>JBGSUP010000030.1:0-4783 GCA_041753485.1 Akkermansiaceae bacterium | reverse complement strand
GGCCAACCTGCTGCGCGTTTCCGATGTGCTCGCCGAGCAGGAGCGCCGGATGAACTCGCTCAAACGCCAGGTGGCCAAGGCCCGCCGCTACCAGGCGCTGGCTGCCGACACCCGCGTGCTCGACAGCCATCTCGGCCACCGGAAATTCGTCGAACTCACCGCCGAGCGCGATGAACTGCTCACCTCGATCCGCGGTCTTGAAGTGCGCGACACGGAGTTGGAAATGCAGCTTCCGGCCAAGGAAGAGGCTGTTTCCCAAGCTCGCGCCGCCGCCCGCACTTTTGAAGGCGAGCTCGCCGAGTTGCGCGGCCGCCTCAACGAGCACCGCAACGCGCTCAACTCCGCCGAGGGCCGCATCGCCTTCAACGAGGAACGCAAGGCGGAACTCGAAAGCCGCATCCGCCAGAACCACGAGGACATTTTTAGCACCCGCGAAAAGCTCGCACAGCAGGAGTTCGACTTCATCGCCGCCAACGAATCGCTCGATCAACTCAGCCGCCTGATCGCGGAAAAGGAACTGCAACTCGCCGAGCAGGAAACCCGCACCCAGGGGACCCGTGAAGAGCGTGAGCGCATCGAGTCCGCCCTGCGCGAAACCCGCGGCGAGGCGAACCGCACACAAACCCTCATCGCCACCCTCCAGGCAAAAATCGAGAGCGCGCTCTCCCAACTCGAAGGCACCCGCGAGCGCGCCCGCCAGCTGGCCGATGAAGAGCAGCGCCTCCATCTCGAACTCGAGGAATTCCGCGCCGGACAATCCCGCATCGCCGACGAGGTGGAACGCACCGGCTCGCAACTCGCCGAGCTGGAGGAGTCCTTCCAATGCGCCGAGCGTTCCTATCAACACACTCGCGGCGACCTCGACGCCGCGCGCAACGCCGCCATCGAATCAAACCGGATCCTCGCCCACCGGTCCGCCCGCTTCGAAGCCGTGCGCCAACTCGTCGAAAGCGGCGAGGGTTTTGAGAAGGGCACCCAGAGCGTGCTCCAGGGCCTCGGAAACCCGGACCAGTTCAAACCCACCATCCACGGCGCGCTCGCCTCGTTCATCGAGGCGGACAACAGCTGCGCCCGCGCCATCGAAGCCGCGCTCGGCACTCACCTGCATGCCGTGCTGGTGCAGGACCAGGCCGCCGCCGAGGCGATCATCGAGCGTCTCACCGAGAAACAACTCGGCGTCGCCGCCATCCTGCCGGAAAGCTTCGTTCCTCACTCCAAAAGCACCCAGATGGAAGCCCTGCCCGAAGGTGCCACTGCTTGGGCGCTCGACCGCATCAAGTCGGATAAACGCATCTCGGGCGTCATCGAACGCCTGCTGGAAAAGGTGCTCATCGTGCCGAACCTCTCCACCGCCCTGCGCCTCCGCCCGAATCACTCCGGCGTCACCCTCGTCACCCTGGGCGGCGTGATGCTCGGCAGCGAAGGCATGCTCCGTGGCGGCGCTGCCAAGGAAGGCAGCACCTCGGTGCTCGAGCTGCGCAACGAAGCCCGCTCGCTCGAAGCCGAAGTCGCATCCCTAACAACCGCCGACGAAACCGCCCGCAAGCGCGTGGCCGAACTCGAAGCCACCCTCGAACGCCTGCGCGAGGAGGTCGAGGTTTCACGCGAACGCCTGCAGCGCCAGAAAGTCGAACTCTCGACCCTGCAAGGCCAGCTCAGCCTGGCCACCCGCGAGGTGGAAAACTTCGAAACCAAGGCCGAAAACGTCCGCTGGGAGCGCGGTGAACTCGACAAGCGCGAACGCGCCGCCGCCGAAGGCCGCGAACAAATGGAAGGCGAACTCGCCTCCTCCCGCGAGCGCCTCGAAGCGCTGGAAACCGAAGCGCGCCGCCTGCAATCGGAGTCCGACTCCGCCGTCCACCGCGAACAACAACTCAGCGCCACACTCAACGAACTGCGCACCGAACTCGCCGTCGAGCGCCGCGCCAAACTGGCCGCCGAGGAACAACAGAAACCGATGGAGTCGAGACTCTCGGAACTCCGCGAGGTGTCCATCCGCCGCGAAACCGAAATCGAATCGTTCAACCAGCGCATCGAGTGTGCCAGCGCCGAAAACGCCCGTCTCGCCGAGGAATGCGAAACTCACCGCCTCGAAGTCGAAGACCTCCAGGTGGAAATCGAATCCCGCGCCGCCGGCCGTGCCGAGTTGATGGAGGCCATCGAAACCGCCGAGACCCGGCTCGCCGCCGTCCGCCGCGATCATGCCAAGGTGGCCGAACAAAAGGGCCGCGAGGAAGTCGCCGCCACCAAACTCGACCTGCGACTCGAAAACCTCACCAACTCGATCCAGGAGCGCTATCAGATCGATCTCGCCAGCTTCGAGCCCGATGCCCACGCGCTGCTCGCCGCCATCGCCTCGCAAAAGGCACTGCAGGCACGCAACGGCCGCCAGTTGATCGTCGAAAGAGATCCGTCCGACCAGACGGATCACACCGATGACGACGACATGCCCACCATGGTGGTCGATGGCACCAGCGAGGATGACCTCGAAATCCCCGGTGACATCGCCGGCGAGCCCGACTGGAATTTTGTCGAGTCGATCGTCACCGACATCAAGCGCCGCCTCGATGCCATGGGCCCCGTCAACCTTGACGCCATCGAGGAGTTCGAGGAGCTTGAGGAGAGATACAACTTCCTCAAGGGCCAGCACGATGACCTCGTTGCTTCGAAAACCGAACTGCTCGAAGTCATCGACCGCATCAACACCGAGACCCAGCGCCTCTTCGCCGAGACCTTCGCCCAGGTGCGCGTCAACTTCCGCGAGATGTTCAAGGAACTCTTCGGCGAAAAAGGCCAGGCCGACCTCACGCTGCTCGACGAAAGCGATCCGCTTGAATCCGGCATCGAGGTCATCGCCAAGCCGCCCGGCAAGAAGCTGCAGTCGATCACCCTTCTGTCCGGTGGCGAGCGCTCGATGACGGCCGTGGCGCTGTTGTTCTCGATCTACATGATCAAGCCCAGTCCCTTCTGCGTGCTCGACGAACTCGACGCCCCGCTCGACGAATCCAACATCGGCCGCTTTATCAAGGTGCTCGACCGTTTCATCGACCGCTCGCAATTCATCATCGTCACCCACTCGAAGCGCACCATGAGCCGCGCCGACGTGATGTATGGCGTGACCATGGAGGAATTCGGCGTTTCCAAACCCGTCGGCATGCGGCTCACCGCCGCCGACGATTCGAAATCCGGCACCGTGGCCAAATCCGCGGCGCAAAAGGCCGCGCTCAGCCTGGACGCATAACGGCAATCACCGGCCGCCGTTAGAAAAATTCTCCAGACAGGAGAGGGAGACGGGGGTGGCGCGGGTGGTCCGGGTGGACCCTGCTCCACCCCCAATTTTCTGCAAACGGCGGCGAGCATCAAGTGCCGGTGGCGTAAAAGAGTTCGTGCGGGGATGCCACGATCACGCCGGCCGAAGGGATCGGCGGGGTTGGGTGTGGAGAGGCGGCGCTGGACTTCATTTTTGGCTCTCGACGGGACCCGTGCGCCGCGCTGGAATTGTGCAGCCACCCATGAGCACCGCCACCACCGCCTTTCGTCTGGAATCCGCCGTTTGCTCCGTCGTGCGCGGCCAACCCGAGGTAGTCCGGCGGGTCCTGGCCTGCATGATTTCCGGCGGTCACGTGCTGTTGGAGGATTTCCCGGGCACCGGTAAAACCACGCTTGCCAAGGCGATCGCCAAGGCGATCGACGGCGCGGTCTTCAAGCGCGTCCAGTTCACCCCGGACCTGCTGCCCTCCGACATTCTGGGCATTTCGGTGCTCAATCCCCACACCCAGGAGTTCCGCTTTCATCCGGGACCGGTTTTCACCGACATTTTACTGGCCGATGAAATCAACCGCGCCTCGCCGCGGACGCAGAGCGCGTTGTTAGAAGCGATGGGCGAGCGCCAGGCGACGATCGAAGGCGTTCGCCACGATCTCGACGGGCTGTTTTTCGTGATCGCGACCCAGAACCCGGTTGAGTTTCGCGGCACCTATCCCCTGCCGGAGGCGCAGATGGACCGGTTCACGATGCAGTGCGCGCTGGGTTATGTGAGCGCCGCCGAAGAGGCTGCGATCCTTGCCGACCAGGCGGAGAGCCATCCGGTGGATTCCCTGCAGGCCGTGGCCACGCGCGATGAAATTCTCGAATTGATGGCGGCGGCACGCAGGGTGCGCTTCAGCGAGGAACTCCGGCATTATGTGGTAAGCCTTGTCGGGGCGACGCGCGGCCATCCGAAGATCCAGCTTGCCGCGAGTCCGCGCGCATCACTGGCGCTGATGAAGGTTTCCCAGGCACTGGCGGTCTTCGAAGGCAGCGACTTCGTTTCCCCGGAATTGATCCAGACGGTGGCGGCGGATGTGATCGCCCACCGGATGGTGCTCGCGCCGGAGGCCAGATACTCGGGCTTCAGCACCCGCCAGATCGTCGCCGATCTGATCGAAAGCACGCCGGTGCCGGTTTGAATCCCGCTCCAATGCATGCCAACCCACCAGCAGCGGCCGTGCCCGGGACTTCCTCCCGCAGCGACAAGCTCGACCGCTGGCTGCACCGCACGTATTTCCGGAGTTCCGGCATCCATCATTTTCTTCACCGCAGGCTGCGGCCGGCCGGCATGGCGCTGGGCATCGTGCTGATCCTCGCCACCTGTCTCGGCATCGGCCATCCGCGCAGCTCGATCTATCAGCTTTTTTCGCTCAGCCTGGTGATGATCTTCGTCGGCCTGCCATGGGCCTTGCTGCGGCGGGCCACGCTGGAGGCGGTGCGGGAACTGCCGCGCCATGCGACCGCCGGCCAAGCG
>JBGSUP010000029.1:0-2443 GCA_041753485.1 Akkermansiaceae bacterium | reverse complement strand
GCCGGACGGGCACGGCGTCGAGCGCGGGCAGGTTGAGGATCGCCATTTCCGGGTTGGCGGGATCGGCGGCGGCGCCGGAGTGGACGGTGCAGAATGGCAGCCGCTCGGTGCCCCGGCGGAAATACTCGTTGACCCCAGTGGAGCGGGAGCGGACGACGCCGGAGGCGGGATCCTCGGCGTATTCATGGCAGAACTGGGTGGCCCGCTGGCCGGAGACCGAGCAGATCGGCACTTCCACCACATTGAGAGGCGGGGAAATTCCGCTGCCGCCGAAGGCCGGTGCTGCGGCGTTCATGGCCGCCTGCCAGACCGGCATGGCGAGATCGCGGCTGAAGGCGCCGGGATAAATCGGCTCGCCATTGGAAAGCAGGAAACCGGTCCAGACCCCGCAGGTGATGCGCTTGTTGTAGCCGAGAAACCAGCAATCGCCGAAATCATGGGTGGAACCGCCCTTGCCCGCGCCTTGGAAGGGTTTCTCGATCAAGCCATCCAGCGCGCCCTGCGAACTGCCGCGGTAAAGCGAACCGGCCAGCATGCTGTGAATCTGCCAGGCGGTGGCGGCATCGATGACTTGCGGGCGTGCCGGTGACTGGCGCGTCCGGCGATAGACGACGCGCCCCATCGGGTCTTCGACGCGGTCGAGGTAAACCAGGGCTTGCGGGCCCACTTTGCCGCCAGAGGAGAAGGCGGTGATCGCCCGCACCGCTTGTTTCATGGAAACTTCCTCGAAGCCCACGGCCAGGCGGCGCAGCAGTTCGGCGTTCTGCAGCGGGAAGCCGAATGCGCAGGCTGTGTCCACCACGCGTTGCAGGCCGGTTTGATCGGCGAAGCGCACGGTGGCCGCGATCTTGGAGTGCTCAAGCGCCTTGCGCGCCGTGATTTTCCCCTCATAGACCGGGGAGGCGACTTCCATGCCCCACTCGCCGAGAATGCCTTCACGGCCGCCGACCATCACCGAGCGGTTGTCCATCGGCTCGTCCTCGACGAGGGTGGCCGGCGTGAGGCCATGCTCCAGGCCCGCAGCATAAATGAAGGGGAAAAACGCGGTGCCAAGTGGGCGCTTGCCCAGCTCGATGAAATCGTAGGGGACCTGTGCGTAGTCGCGGCCGCCGACGTGGGCGAGCACCTCGCCGGTTTCGTGGTTCAGCATCAGCACTGCGCCTTGGAGGTATTCCGCAGGTTTGTCGCTGGTTTTGCGATAATCCCCGAATTTCTGGTGGCTGTATCCGGGCCGCGCCTCGGCGCGGGCGAGGCTTTCCAACAAGGCCTTTTCGGATGCCTCCTGGGCTTCCGCGAGGATCGTGGTGCGCACGGTGAAGCCGCCGGACGCCAGTGCGTCCTCACCGAGTGCCGCGCCCACGGCCTCGGCGATCCGCTCATAAAGATGCGAGGTGCCGCGGCGCAGCGGCTTGGGATTCAGCTTCAGCGGGGTCTTGCAGAGGCGCTTTGCCTCCCGGCTTTTCAGCGCGCCGAGGTCCACCATGCGGCCGAGCACGAGATTGCGCGAGCGGCGATTGGCTTCCGGATTGTTGAGTGGCGAGAGGTTGCTGGGGTTCTTGATGCAGCCGACAATGGCGGCGCTTTCGAGCGCATCGAGCTCATGCGGTTCCTTGCCGAAGTAGCCGAGCGCGGCGGAACGGATGCCATAGTAGCCGCTGCCGAAGTAGATCCGGTTGAGGTAAAACTCGAGGATTTCGCGCTTTGAGTAGCGTTTTTCGATCCGCTGGGCGAGGAAGGCCTCGACGAGCTTGCGTTGGATGCCGGACTCCCCGAGTTTTTTCCGCTGGCCTTCCAGATCATAGGCGTTGCGGGCGAGTTGCTGGGTGATCGTGCTCGCGCCCTGGGTCGTCTCGCCAGCCTTCCAGTTCAGATAGCCGGCGCGGCCGATGCCGATGTAGTCCACGCCATCGTGGGTGTAAAAGCGTTGGTCCTCGCCGGCGCGGAGGGCGTCGATGAAGATTTCCGGGACCTCATCGATGGCAATCACGCTGCGGTTCTGGACGAAAATTCGACCGATCTCTTTGCCGTTGCGGTCCACGATCAAGCTCGGGATTTCCAGATCATTGATGCGCTCCAGATCGAAATTCGCCGCGCGGCCACGGTATTCCCGGGTTTCCTTTTCCACCACCACCCAGCATGCCGCGCCCGCCACCAAGGCAAGCACGATGAGGGTGAGCCACAAGCCTTTGCGCTTGTAGAAACGCGGCTTGCCGCTCTTGTTGCGTTTGCCTTTTTGAGATTCTGCCATGGCCAAACCGGACTCACCGCCCCCTTTGCAGGCGGCAGTGTGCCCAGACAGTTATCCCATCGGGCCAGCCACCGCAACTCCTTCGTTGGCGGTGATGTTGCGGGCGCGGATCGAGCGGGACGGCCCGCTGGCGTTTCCAGACTTCATGGCCGCGGCGCTCTACGAAGCGGATCGCGGTTATTATGCACGCGGCAC
>JBGSUP010000028.1:0-9201 GCA_041753485.1 Akkermansiaceae bacterium | reverse complement strand
CACACTCCGGCGACAAATGGTTCGCCAGCCATCAGCCGGAGGTCGTGGTGTTCGCGGAGAGCGCGGAGGATGTTTCGGAAGTGCTGGCGTTCGCCCACAAGAACCGGGTTCCGGTCACGACACGCGGTGCGGGTATCGGCTATGTCGGCGGATGCGTCCCGGTGAACGGTGGTATCGTGCTGAGCACTGCACGCATGAATAAAATCATCGCCATCAGTCCCGAGGACGGTGCGGCGGTCGTGCAGCCTGGCGTGATCACCGGCGATCTCCAGAAAGCCGTCCGCGAGCTCGGCTGGGACTACCCGCCGGATCCCGCCTCGCTAAAGGAATGCTCGATCGGCGGAAACATCGCCACCAACGCCGGCGGTCCGCGGTGTCTGAAATACGGCGTCACCCGGACTTATGTCATGGGCCTCGAAGTGGTGCTCGCCGATGGCCGCGTGCTGCGCACCGGCGGCCGCCTCCACAAGAACAAGACCGGCTTCGATCTTGTCGGGCTCTTCACCGGATCGGAAGGCCTGATGGGAGTGGTCACCGAAGCCACCCTGCGCCTGATTCCGAAACCCGCGAGCCGCGCCATGCTGGCCGCGGTTTTCCCTGAGTTCGCGATGGCCGCAGCCGCCGTGCAGACCATCCTCAATGCCGGCCATCTGCCGTCCGCACTCGAAATCACCGACTCCTTCACGCTCGAAGCCGCACGCAACCGCCTCGGCAGCGATGTTTTCCCCCCCGGAAACGCCCACCTCATCGTCGAAATCGACGGCCGCCCCGCCGCAGTCGCCTCGGAACTTGAGGAACTCCACCAACTTCTAACCAAACTCGGCGCCGCCTTCATCGAGCGCGCTCCAGACGAAGCCTCCTGCGAACGCATCTGGCAGCTCCGCCGCGAGTTTTCCTATTCCCTGCGCGATACCGGCCTCACCAAACTCAACGAGGACATCGTCGTCCCGCGCTCCAAACTCGTCGAGCTCGTCGAGTTCGCCAGGCAACTCCAGGCGGACACCGGCATCCCGGTCGCCTGCTTCGGCCATGCCGGAGACGGCAACATCCACACCAATCTGATGGTCGGCGACTATCAGGATCCGGCAGTCCGGGAACGCGCCGACCACGCACTCGACCTGTTGTTCAACTGGGTGCTTGCCCAAGGCGGAGCGATCACCGGCGAACACGGTGTCGGTCTGGCCAAGAAGCGCTGGGTGCGCCAAGCTCTCGGCGAAGTCTCCTTCGCCCTCCACCAAACACTCAAACAAGCCATCGATCCAAACGGCATTCTCAACCCGGGAAAATTCCCCTGATTTCATCGACACGCCGGTTTTCCGGCCCTCCGCAGGCACCAGCACGCTTGATCACGGATTTTTTGAAAATCTGGCACTGGCGGATTGACAATGCGATTCAGGTGCCTACGGTCTGCGCCCCGAGCCGCCCGGCGGACGGAACCCCAACTCTCTACCGAGGCCCCATGCCATGAGCAAACGCACCTACCAACCATCCAAGCGCACCCGGAAAAATCAATTCGGCTTCCGTGCCCGCATGGCCACCAAAGCCGGCCGCGACATCATTCGCCGCCGTCGCCAGAAAGGCCGCAAGCGCCTGATTCCCAAGGGTGTCGAGCTTCAATTCAGCCGCCACACGACGCAGCATAACTAACTGGGTTCCGCAGCCGCGCCGCTACGGGATTCCGCAGCATCCCCGCCATGCGACTCCCGCGGAAATGCAGCATCACTCACCGCGCGGACTTCGCGCGGGTCAAGACCACCGGCCAGGCGAAAGCCGGTCGGTTTGTCATTTTGAGCACCCTGGCCGACCCCTCGCTGGAGACCCTGCGCACTGGCTTCATCACCACCCGGCGCAGCGGCAAGGCCCACGACCGCAACCTGCTGCGGCGCAGGTTCCGCGCACTCGTCCAGGCACATGCCCCGGGCTTTGCCGAAAACCGCCGCTTTCTCGTCACCATCGCACGTCCGGGAGCCTCGCAGGCAAGCTTTGCCGAACTTGAGGCCGACTGGCTTCGCCAGGCTCGCCGCCTAGGCCTTCTCCCCCGCCCCGCAACCAACCCGTGATCCCGCGAATCCTCAGCGCCTTGATCCGGGTGGCGATCCTTTTCTATCAGCGGATCCTCAGTCACATGCTGAAATTCGCCGCCGGCCCCGCCGCCGGATGCCGCTTCTCGCCATCATGCTCGAACTATTTCCTCGCAGCAGTCGAAATCCACGGCCCCTTCCGCGGCTCATGGCTGGGAATTTGCCGGATTTTCCGCTGTCATCCATGGGGGGGCAGTGGTTATGACCCCGTCCCGCCGGGCAAAGACGCGGGCTCGCGCAATCACTCAGGCTGCCACCATCCCGATTCACCCCGTTCCTAACCATTTCCTACTCCATCATGTACGATCGCAAAACCTGGGCCGTCCTCGTCATCTGCGGCGGCCTGCTCGCCGCCAACCTTTATTTCTCGGCGCAAAACCAACGCACCCAAGCGGCGGCGAAACAACGCGAGCAGGCCCTGCAACAAGCCAACGCCGCCGTCGCCGAAAAACCCGCCGTCATCAGCCAGGCAGAGCTCACCATCGAGACCCCGCCGCCACCCACCGAGGAGGAAACCGTCGTCCTGAAAAACGACAGGATCGCCTATACCCTTACCAACCTCGGCGGCGGCATCAAATTCGCCGAGTTCCAGAACGAGTTCGAGGTCGGCAGCAGGGACCGCCGCGTGAGAAAGAACCGCTTCGGCTCCGGCCCCATCGGAGCCATTGCCGGTGCCGGAGACACGCTCGAGAACATCCCGTATGCCTACAAGGCCGAGGAATCCGTGGCCGGGGAAAAGGCGGTTTACATCGCCAAACTGCCATCCGGGCTTGTCGTCAAGAAAACCTTCGCCCTTAACAAGGGCAATGAGCCCGGAGCCCCGTATCTGGTGGATTTCACCCTCCAGATCGAAAACACCACCGCCGCCGCCCTCAACCTCAGCCAGTGGAGCCTGTTCCTCGGCGAGGCCTCGCCGCTCTATCAGGCGGAGTGGCCGCAGCAGACCGGCTTCTTCCGGCGCGAGGACGGCAGCATCCACTTCACCGACGGCGGCACCTTCAAGGGCGGCTGGTTCTCCGCCGCCAAATCCGTCGTCAACAGCCCGGCGGACGAAGCCATCGAGTTCGCCGGCGTGAACAACCAGTTTTTCGCCACCGTGATGCGGCCCGCAAAACCCGAACCGACGAGCATGTGGGCGAGGTCCTCCCAGGTCACGCTGCCCGACGGCTCCAAGACCGTCACTTCGGTGCGCGCCGGCCTGCGCCTGCCGTCCGGAGAGATCGCTCCGGACGAAATCCGATCGCTCCAATACCGCGTCTTCATCGGTCCCAAGCACAACATCATGCTGCGCCGCATGGAACGGCACTGGGGCGATGGCTGGGGCGATGTCATGCAATACGGCTGGTTCTGGTTTGTTTCACGCCCGCTCAACTTCCTGCTCAACACCTACCACAGCTGGCTCGACGGCATCGCCAGAAACTGGTCGTGGGGCCTCGCCATCATCCTGCTCACCATCACCGTGCGCACCATCATCTGGCCGCTTCACGCCAAGTCCACCCACACCATGAAGCGCATGGCCAAGCTCAAGCCCGAGATGGACAAGCTCAAGGAGAAATACCCCGATGACCCTAACAAGCTCAACACCGAGATGATGGGCCTCTATCGGAAATTTGGCATCAATCCGCTCGGCGGCTGCCTGCCGATGTTCATCCAGATCCCGATCTTCTTCGGCTTCTACCGGATGCTGCAATATGCCGTGGAGCTCCGCGGCCAGGGTTTCCTGTGGGTGGGCGATCTCTCGCAGCCGGACACGCTCGGCCATGTAGCCGGCGTGCCCATCAACCTGCTGCCCGTGGTCATGGCCATCACCAGCTTCCTGCAGATCAAGATGACACCGATGACGGGCGACAAGATGCAACAGCGCATCATCATGTTCATGCCCTTCATGTTCTTCTTCTTTTGCTATAACTTCGCCTCCGCACTCGCGCTCTACTGGACCACCCAGAACATTTTCTCCATCGGCCAGACCTGGCTGATGGGCAAGGTCCCCGAGCCTGAACTCAAGCCCGTCAAGGGTGCCGGCAAATCCTGGGTCCAGCGCATGGCCGAGCGCCAGGCCGAGGTGCAGAAGCTCCAGAAAGAGCGCCAGGCAGGCGGCATCCGCGATGTCACCCCGGACAGCAAGAAAAAGCGCCCGCCGCGCACCGGCGGTTGAGACCTCCGCCAACCCGATGCACTCCGAATCCCCCACCGCACCGCCGGTTTCCGCAGGTGTCGTCTTCGAAGCCAGGAAACTGCGCAAGGTCTATCATACCGGCGAGGTGGATGTGGTCGCGCTGGATGGCGTGGATCTCGAACTCAACGCCGGCGAACTCGTCTGCCTGCTGGGTGCCTCGGGCAGCGGAAAATCAACCCTGCTCAACATTCTCGGCGGCCTCGACCTCCCCAGCTCCGGCGAGTTGATCTACAAGGGCTGGAAACTCGACGGCTCCCACGAACAAACCCTCACCCTCTTCCGCCGCAACTGCGTGGGCTTCGTCTTCCAGTTCTATAACCTGATCCCTTCTCTAACCGCTCGCGAGAACGTCGCGCTCATCACCGGCATCTCACGCAATCCGATGTCGCCGGAAGAGGCGCTCGACATGGTCGGCCTCGCCCCGCGCATGGACCATTTTCCGTCCCAGCTCTCCGGCGGCGAGCAACAGCGCGTCGCCATCGCCCGCGCCATCGCCAAACGCCCCGAAGTCCTGCTCTGCGACGAACCAACCGGCGCACTCGATGTCACCACCGGCATTACCGTGCTCGAAGCCGTCGAACGCATCAACCGCGACCTCGGCACCCTCACCGTCGTCATCACCCACAACGCGGTGATGGCCGAAATGGCCGATCGCGTCCTGCACCTATCTGACGGGAAAATCGTCAGCTCGCACCACAATGCCACCCGCCTGCCGGTCTCCAAACTGAAATGGTGAGGAAAACCATCCGCCAGGGCAACCTGCAATGGAGGTGCGGGGGTGCGGGACCTTGACGGCTTCGGCATTCCCGGCAAAACTTCTTCCATGACTATGAAACTGTGGATCGCCGCCGCTGTTTTGATCGCAATGCCTGCCATGGCCGATCCCACCGCGGAACTGCGGGTGCTGAGTTTCAATTTGCGCTACATTAATGACGGCGATGGCGGCAACCGCAGCTGGACCGCGCGGCGGGATGGGGTGGCGGCGTTGATCCGGGAGGATGCACCGGATTTGATTGGCATTCAGGAGGGGTTGCGGCCGATGCTGGATGATTTGCAGGCACGGGTACCGGGGTTTTTTGAGATCGGCGGCGGAAGGGAAGATGGACTGGCAAAGGGCGAGGCGGCGGCCATTTTCGCGCGTGCGGATCGCTTTACGGTGCTCAAGTCGGGCATGTTCTGGCTTTCCGACACGCCGGAAGTGGTGGCCTCGGCGAGCTGGGGAAATCAGGTGCCGCGAATCTGCACCTGGGCGCGGCTGTTTGACCGGAAGCGCGGGCGTGAGTTGTATTTTTTCAACACCCACCTCGATCACCAGTCGGACCCTGCCCGCATCAAAGGGGTGGAGCTGATCCTGGGTCGGATCGGTGAGACGGGCACAACGGCACCGTTTGTTTTCACCGGGGATTTCAACGCGCGGCCGGATCACGCGATCCATGAAGCGATCCGGAACAGCCCGCAGCGGCTGAGGGATGTGTGGCTGGAGCTCAATCCGGATGCCACGCCGGGTGAGGGCGGCACTGCGCATGGGTTTACCGGGCGAAGGGACGGCAGCCGGATTGATTATGTCTATGCGTCGAGCGGCTTTCGTTTTCTATCAGCGAAGGTGTTGCAAGAGGCGGTGGGCGGAATCCATCCATCCGACCACTACCCGGTGCGTGCGACGCTGGGATATCCGGATCATTGATCTCCGGAGACAGCGGACGAGGATGGATTCAAGGTGACGTGCCCGGCGAGGTTCATGCCAACCACGGCCGGGTTGCCGCCGCTTGCTTGTGAAAGCTCTCAAGCATCAGGATGGTTTTCTGGTGCAACGTGATCCGCCCGGTCATGAGGTCCCGGGTTCCAGGACCTTTGAGCTCGCCGGCCAGATCGCGGGCACCGATTTCGTCTCCAACCAGTTTGTCATTGTCTGCCAGCGGGGCGGTCACGCATTCCTCCGGTGTCAGCGGAAAAACGAATTCCTTTATTCACGCGGCGGCGGCGTGCGTGCCGAGTCCGCCGTTGGCGTAGGCACCTCGGCTGCATGCGCCCAAAAAAAGAGGTGGGACCTTGCGGACTCGCCTCTTGGTTTGAGTTGTGTGTATGGTTGATCTGCCTTAGTCAGCCAGCGAATCAGATCCGGCGGCGACGAAGGAGACCGGAGGAAGTGGTCATCCCCAATCAGCCCATCCCCTTCTTGAGATCCCTCAAACTCCACAAGCTGCCCGCCGCTGGAGCGGCCGCTCCCCGCAACCTGCGGGCACCTTAGCTCCGCTGCGGATGTAGCGCGCTTTGCCCATGATGTCCGGGCTATCCGGCAATAACTTGATGCCACATGATGCGAGCAGGCGGGGTAGTGTGAATTCCCGCACTCCAATCAATTCGACTCCGATTGCATCGCCAGAAGCATCGTAGTCCACGGTGACGGTGACTTTTCTGGATTCCAATACCTGAGTGCGGGCCACTTTGTGGCGGGAAAAGCGGACGTAGGCAGCCCCAGCCGCCTTATCGAGCTCCACGACGGGAGGGTTTTTGCAGGTAACGGTGATGGTTCGATGTTGAGGATTCATGGTTGCCAGCATCCAGTGATGAGCCAGTGCTTACTTTGTCAGTTCCAGTCAGTGAAATCAGTGGTTAAAAATCTCCTCTGTTTCCCTAGTGTAGGGTCCCTGGTTCCAGTTCGGCTTTTTCTGTCTTGATGCGCTCGGACAACCACACTTTGATGATCGATTGGCGGGTCACACCGATCCTCGAAGCTTGCTTATCGAGTTCTGTAATCATCCAACCAGGCAAATCCACATTGACACGGCGGGGCTTCAGCCCGGGACGTCGGGCCTTGTCCCAATCCAAAAACTGGCTGATATCCTCTCCGTCGTCGAAACGACGATCCAACTCTTCAGCGGTGATTTTAGCCTTCTCTTTCTTCATCTCTTGATCTCCTTACTGATATGATGCGGGTGACATCCCCTCGCAGCGTGTAAATGGCTGTCCAGAGTATCCCGCCGAGTTCCGCAATGATGGCTTCGCGGGGCTCCGTGGTGGATCGGGCAGGAAGCACAAGGCGCTTCTCATCGCTCCACAGAAGCTGGGCACGGTTGAAATCGATGCCGGCTTCCTCTGGTTGATTTCGCTTTTCTCCGGATCATATTCAAATCCCACAAAAGGAGAGTATCTATCCTTTAATGGGTGTCAAACGGATATTATCCTGCCGATCTGCAAAGGCCGCTGTATGAAAATGAGACGTCGTTGGGTAGAAAACGGCGACCAGTGATCGCCGCCACATTAAGAAAAGAGGCGGGTCCTTGCGGGCCCGCCTCTTGGTTTGATTTGTGTGTGTGGATTGTGCCTCAGACAGCCAGCGGATCAGATCCGGCGGCTTGTCACGGCATAGCCTTGTGGCGGAGACGGGCGGCGAAGGAGACCGAGGGCACCCAGCGCACCGAGAAGCGCGGCGGAGGGTGTCACGAAACAAGTTGCGCGTAGTCGGCAGCTTTGGCGCGGCTGTAGGCTGTGAGAATGTTCTCAACGGACAAGTCTTCGTCCAATTCCTCCCAGTGAACGCCGAGGCCGCGCCCGATGAGCTGCCATTGCTCGCGCTGCGCGGGACTGGCATTTCGTAGGCGCGGAAAAGAACCCACATCGACGATGACTTCGCGCTCGTCCGAAAACGCGACGTGCATGGAATCGCCGTTGAACTTCAGGTGACGGATGCGTAGCTCACTCATGATTCAATTCTCCGAAGATTCGATACCACGCCTGGATGAATTCGTCCAGATGCAACTCGGCAATGCGTGTGATCTCGTTGCATTCGTGACGCCGAAATCCATCGATGTGGGCAAACTCCAAGGGATCCAGCCAAAGCTTGGCGGCGCAATCGTCACGCGAGAAATGGATGTGCGGCGGTTCGTATTGATCCGCCATGTAAAAGTAGAACCGGAATCATTTCTCGCGAAGAATCGTTGGCATGTCAAAATTTGGTTCGCGAGCGGCAACAGCTCAATCACTAAACTCGGAAGACGGAGGGGGGCCTCGCTGAGGGCGGTGGACAATGAGAGGTGGAAGGTGGATGCCAAGGGGAGACGGTAGGGCGTTTCTTGGGCTGGTTTTTCTCGTTTCATTGGCCGGCGCTTCCGGCGGTAGCGCCCTACCTAAACGTCCAATCCAAGAAAAGAGGCGGGACCTTGCGGGCCCGCCTCTTGGTTTGAGTTAAGTGGTTTCTGCCTCAGGCAGCCAGCGGATCAGATCCGGCTTATCCGCCGTAGCTTCAGCGAAGGCGGGCGGCGGCGAAGGAGACCGAGAGCGGCGACTGGGAGGCCGAACTTTGAGCATCGAACGTCCAACATCGAACTTTGAACGGGATTTGGCGGGGGGTGAGGGCAAGCGGAAATCCTGATTATTTGTCTGTCACTTTATAATGATAATGACTTTATAATGATCTGGATACCAAGCGCACTGGACCCAAGCCCTAGCGCGTCTCGCCAAGATCTATGCCACCTCATAAGACCAATGTTGGACACCGTTGATGTTGGTTTGAGTTAATTGATTTCTGCCTCAGGCAGCCAGCGGATCAGGCCCGGCGGCGACGAAGGAGATCGAGGGCACCCAGCGCACCGAAAAGCGCGGCGGCTTGCATTGCCTTCTTCCTTCGTTCAAATCCCTGCCCGCAAGTCTCTTGCAGACCACAGAACGCCCTTCGCTGCGGCACCGCTGCCTCTCAAGGCACGTGCGCCGTTTTTGCGCTTCGGGCCGAAGCGTTCCCGCGCACCCGCAAACGCCTCATTCACAAATTCCCTGCTGCCGATCACCGCGCCGTCCGTGAAATACCGCACCCGACAATACAGCATCGCCGCCGACCCGAGGTCGGGCAGCACCGTCTCGTTGTCCCTGCTTGCCAACATTTCCTCGGTGTTCTTGGTTACCATCGGACTTGCGCCCACTTGCGCTCGACCGCTCTTGCGGCCCAGG
>JBGSUP010000027.1:0-8604 GCA_041753485.1 Akkermansiaceae bacterium | reverse complement strand
CGGCGGGCGCGGGTGCCTGGCGGGGGCTGCTTTCGCCGCGGAAAGTTCTCATCGCCGGCTCCGATGGGCGTGGAGACTGGCGGACAGCAGGTGGCATCGCTTGCATCGGCGGGCGGTTGATTTCCAAGCGGCTGCGGCTGTTGCTGCGGGACTCTTCGATCCGGCGACTGCGCTCCTGGCTTTGCCGGAGAGCGTTGGTCTGCGATGGGGAGGACCGTGATTCCGAAATCGTGCGGCTTGGGTAACCGGGGATTCGCGACTGGCGCGCTCCACTATCGGGACGTTGGTAGGAATCCCTGAAACCTGGTTGGAGCGCGTTAGCTCCCGGTCGGGTGTTGGCTCCGCGATCCTGACGCTGGCCTTCGGCCCGCCGGCCGCTGTCCGGGCGCTGGCGGACTTGATTGGCCCAGCTGTAGTTGCTGTTTCGATAAGCGGATTCACGGTTGCGGTAGTTGTTCACCGTCACGTTCCGGACGGTGCGCGGCGGCGGGCAATGGCCCTGTCCCCGCCGCCAGCCATAGGGGTGGGGGACGCCATAGACGGCATAAGGGCGGTAACCGATAGGGTAGTAGCCGTAGAGATAGGGATCATAATAACGGCGGCTGCGGTAGTCATAGTAGCAGTAGGTGTAGGGGTCATATCCCCAGTAGGGATCGCCGGTGCTGACAAAAAACGATGTGGAAAAACCGCTGCCCCCGTAACCGTAGCCATCGCCGTAGCCACTGCTGTAGGCACCTTCCACGGATGAATAATACGGATCGTAAGTGCAGGAGCTCAGTGTCAATGAAGCGGCGGCTCCCAATGCGGTTGTCCAGATGAGCAGGTTTTGGTGCATGCCCTTACGACAGCGCGGGGGCCGAGCCTATTCGATCGCTTTTATGGGAATTTTCGCTGCGGAATTCCTGCGGGTTGACAGTGGCGGGCATTCTCCGCTTGGATCTGCGGTGTAATTTCATGATCGAGACGCAACTGCCGATTTTAGTCACCGGGGGAGCTGGCTACATCGGCTCCCACACCGTCCGCCTCCTCGCCAGCCAGGGCCGCCGGGTCGTTGTTCTGGACAATCTCGTTTTCGGCCACGAGGCGGCGATCATCGATCCGAGGGTCGATCTGGTCGTTGGTGACGTGGGCGACCAGGCTTTGGTGCGCTCCTTGTTTGAGAAGCACCATTTCGCCGCGGTCATTCATTTCGCCGCCTTCGCCTACGTCGGGGAATCCGTGACCGACCCCTTGAAGTATTACCAGAACAACACCGCGGAGCCGATCAAGCTGCTGCAGGTGATGCAGGAATTCGGCTGCAAGGTCTTCGTGTTTTCCTCCACCTGCGCCACCTACGGCGTGCCCGACAAGCTGCCAATCACCGAGAGCAACAGTCAGAATCCGATCAATCCCTACGGCCGCAGCAAGCTGATGGTGGAGTGGATCCTCAAGGATTGCGACCACGCCTGGGGTCTGCGCTGTGCCTGCCTCCGCTATTTCAACGCCAGCGGATCCTCCGCGGACGGAAAAATCGGCGAGGACCACGATCCGGAGACCCACCTCATTCCGCGAGTCATGATGGCCGTCACCGGCGAGATTGATTGCCTCGAGGTCTTCGGCACCGATTACAACACCCCGGACGGGACCTGTATCCGCGATTACATCCACGTCGAGGATCTCGCCGACGCGCATGCCCGCGCGCTGGACCATCTGGCGGCCGGCGGGGAATCCGTGCGTTGCAACCTCGGCACCGGTGTCGGCGTCTCGGTGAAACAAATCATCCAGGCTGTAGAGGAAATCACTGGCAAGACCGTGCCGGTAAAATACGGGCCCCGCCGCGCGGGCGATCCGGATTCGTTGGTTGCTGATCCCGCGCTGGCCAAGCAAGTCCTCGGTTGGGAGGCCACCCGCAGGGACGTGCGCGAAATGGTTCGTCCCGCATGGCTCTGGGTCGATGGCCCGAATCGCGGCAGATTTCCACCAAACCGCCGGCGGGAGTAATTGCCTTGTATTGACATTTTCACTTGCGAATTTCGACCAAACGCAGCAGTTTCTCCCAACCCGATATCAAATCCATGCAATCATCTCACCTCAAGCCGGCCATCCGCCGGGACCTCAACGCCTTCACCCTGGTGGAGATGCTCGTCGTTATCGCAATCATATCCGTGTTGATGACCGCCGGATCGATCGGTCTCAGTGGCATTGGCGGCAAGGGTGTCACCAGCGGCGTGGCCACCGCGGAATCGCTGTTCGACGAGGCGCGGACCACAGCGGTCGGTCGGAACTTGCGGGCCTGCGTGCTGGTAGCCAAGGAACTTGATAACAACAAGGCGGAGAATCTCCGCCGCATCGTCGTTGCCTACGAAGACGTGGATGCCCAGGGAAATCCAAAAGCATCCTCCAGCCAGGACCCCAACTGGGTCTTGGCCAGCCGGGGTGCCGTTCTTCCGGAACAGATTTTCTTCAGTGACAAGTTCAGCAAACAAAAGGACGGCGGCAAGATTCCAGAGGTTGCAGCCGGAAAGCTCAGAAGCGCGCCTACCAGCGACAAGGCGGTGACAGCTGCCTACAAGGGCACTTATTACATCTATGAGTTCAACTCCCAGGGGATTTCCAGCAAGACTCCCGGCGCAAGTTTCATCATCGGCTCAGGTGCCAGGAACACCACCAAGACAACTGCCGCTGCGCCACCCAAAATTACCGCCGCCGCCAAGCGCGATTTCGGCGGTTTTGTCGTCTGGCGCAATGGCCGGACTTCGCTGTTCCGAAGCCCGGATCAAATGAGCTTGGGCGATCTGACCCCCGGAGCCTCCTTCTAATCCATGAAAACCCACCCATCATCTCACCAACGCGGCTTTTCCCTGATTGAGACCGTCATCGCCATCGGCGTGCTGGCCGTGCTGCTCACCGGCTTCATGATCGTCTTCGCCCCGGCGGCGGCGGGCATCAAACGTTCGATCAACGTCCAGGAGGCGGACCGCCTCGCATCGACCTTCGAGCAGGAACTGGTGAACTGGAGAACGGGCGACCCCGGGGTCACCGGATTCGACAAGGCCTTCGAGTTCATCAAGACCTCCAACGTCGCCAACAACGCGCTGCTGATCTATCAGTATCGCGGCAGCCTTGCGGCCAACCGGCCCGATGGAACTCCCGAACCGGTGAAATCCGTTGGTGACAAGGTGCCGGGCAAGAACTTCTTTATTCAGTCGATGGTGCGCCGCAAGAACGATCCCAAGTTCAAGGAAGATCTTGAGGCGGTGGAAGGTGCGGTGTTTTTGGTGAAGTGCACGCAGTTGGTATTCAACGGCGCGGAACTCAAGGCCGGCACGCCCGGGGAGCTCAGAAACCCGAAGCCCAATTCCACACCGGCTGATCCAAATTTCAAACCGGGCCCGTTCTCCAACCCCAACGATTATCCGGAAGCGGTGATTGCGTTTTCAGGGGAGTTTCACTCCCTGCCGGCCAAGTCCGCGTCCTTCTTCGACTCCGCGACGGGTTTTGACAAGGCCTTCGCCGCGGCCAAGAACCCGGTCTTCACCCGCAATCTCGCAGTGCGCCGATAACCCGATCATCGTCCAGACTCCATGAAAACCCCAAAGACCTCTCTTTTCAAACGCGGCTTCACCCTGCTTGAACTGATGGTGGCGATGGCCATCACCACGATCATCGTGACGGTGCTGGTCTCCGTCACCTCCATCGCCATCGAAACGTGGAACCGCAGCCGTTCGGAACTCCGCGCCGCCCGCCAGGCGAAGGCCCTGGTCGATACCATGGCGCGCGATTTCGAGGCTCTCGTCACCCGCCGAGGAAACGACAGCGAATGGCTTTCTGCGGTCTCGGATCCGCCGAACTTGAGCGCGAATGCCGCGAGGCTGGTTTTCTTCACGGCTGCCACGGACCGTTACAATGGCGAGATTGGCAAGCAGGGCGTGGATCTTGGCGGCGATGTCTCCTGTGTCGGATACGAGATGAAGCGCAGGGATCCGATCGGTTCCGGCGGCGCGACAGCCTTTGAAACTTTCGTGTTGAACCGCTTTCTTGTCGATCCCAAGCCAAGCTTCGACACCCTGCTGGGCAAGGCCGAGATCGGCACTCTGTTCGCGACCAACTTCGGCACCCAGCTTGCCGAAAACGAGAATTTCATCTGCGAGAACGTGTTCCAGTTCACGGTGACCTTTCACATTGAGGTTCCCCCTCCGGCCGGAGCATCAGGCCAGCCGCTGATCAGGCAGGTCTCGATCGGCTCGTCGGGGACCGATATTGTCGAGAAATTCAGCATCAAGGGCACCGGCATTGAGACCACGCCTGCAAAAGCGGACTTGAAGGCCGGGAGAATCACTGCGGTCGGCATCTCGCTGACGGTGCTGTCCGATGCCGGTATTGATCTGTTGCGCAAGAGTCCCGCCAAGGCTGAGGATGCAGCATGGCTCGCCAAGAACTCTTATCAATACGCCAAGCGCATCCAACTCCCGGGAATGTAGGCGTGCCGCAAGAGAATGCGATATGAACGCAGGATCAATGCCCCGTTCTCACGAACGGGCCTACAGCGCGCCGAAGCGGCGGTGGCGGCGCTGGTATTCTCTCACGGCCTCGATCAGGTCGTTGCGGCGGAAGTCCGGCCAGAACTTCCTCACGATGACGATCTCGGCGTAGCTGATCTGCCAGAGCAGGAAATTCGAGACGCGCATCTCGCCGGAGGTGCGGATCAGCAGGTCCGGATCCGGGATGCCGCATGTCTGCAGGCGCGATGCAAAGAGCGTGCAATCAATTTGCGCGGGTTCGATTTTTCCAACCGCGGCATCCATCGCCAGTGAGCGCGCTGCGGCGGCGATTTCCTCGCGGCCACCGTAGGAAAGCGCCAGCACCAGGGTCATTGCATCGTGTTCCGCGGTCTGGGCCATGATCTTGTCCAGCAGCGCACGCGTCCTGGCGGGCAAGCGGTCGAGCTGGCCGATGGCAAGCAAGCGGATGTTCTGCTTCTTGAGGTCCTTCGCCTTGTCCGCGAGGAAGCGGTCAAGTAGCTCCATCAGCGCCTTGACTTCCGCCTGTGGTCGGTTCCAGTTCTCCGAGGAAAAGGCATAGACGGTTAGATACTCAACACCGAGTTCGACGCAGGCATCGGTGACTTCCCTGACCGACTCCGCGCCGGCGCGGTGCCCTTCGCGCCGTGGCAGGCCGCGTTCCTTCGCCCAACGGCCATTGCCATCCATGATGACGGCGATGTGACGGGGAATGTCGGGGAATTCAGGCATGGTGGAAAGATCGGCCGGATGAGACGGATCGGACTGAGCCCGATCAATGAGCCACCAGTGTCTGGATTCTGTCCGGGCCCACGCCGACAAAGGCAATGGGCGCGCCGCAAAGCTCACCGAGGCGTGTGAGATAGGCTTTCGCAGGCACTGGAAGGTCGTCGTAGCGGGTGCAGGCGGTGGTATCGGATTTCCAACCGGGCAGCGATTCGTAAACCGGCACGGCGCGATCCCAGGCCGAGCGGTCGGCGGGCGGCAGGTCGTGGATGTTCCCGTCGATGTTGTAGCCGGTGCAGATTTGCAGGGTTTCGTAGGCGTCGAGACCGTCCACGTTGGTGACGGCCAGGCCGGTGACGCCGTTGACCATGCAGGCGAAGCGCAGCAGCACGGTATCGAGCCAGCCACAGCCACGCGGGCGGCCGGTGGTGGCACCGAACTCGCGGCCGAGCCCGTGGAGGTAATCGGACAGACCCTCGTCGCCAGTGGGGAACGGGCCGGAGCCGACGCGGGTGGTGTAGGCCTTGCACACGCCGATGACCGAATCGATGGCGGTAGGCGGCAGGCCGGAGCCGGTGCAGGAGCCGCCGGAAGTGGTATTGGAGGAAGTAACGAAGGGATAGGTGCCGAAGTCGATATCGAGCAAAGTTCCCTGAGCGCCCTCAAACAAGAGGTTTTTCCCCGATTTCCAAGCCGCGTGTAGCACCGGAATGGTGTTGGCGATGTGCGGGCGGAGTCTTTCGAAGGCGGCGTAAACTTCATCGATCACCTGGGCGGCATCAAAAGTCGCGAGATCATAACGGGCGAGCACATCATTCGCCTCGGCGCAGCGGTGGATGATGCGTGCGGTGGCGAATTCCTTGTCCAACAGGTCCGCCATGCGCAGGCCGCAGCGGTTGATCTTGTCGGCATAAGCCGGGCCGATGCCGCGTTTGGTGGTGCCGATCTTCTGGTCCCCCAGCGAGACCTCGCGAGCGGTGTCGAGTTCCTTGTGAAAGGGCAGCACGACATGGGTGCGGTCGGAAATGATCAGCTTTTCCGGAGTGATGACGATGCCCTGGGCCTCGATCCGTTGGATTTCCATAACAAGCCCGACGGGATCGAGCACGACGCCATTGCCGATGACGTTGGTTTTATCGTCCCAAAGGATGCCGGATGGCAGCAGGTGAAGGACATATTTCTTGCCACCGGCGATCACGGTGTGGCCGGCATTGTTGCCGCCCTGGCCGCGAATGACGACGTCGGCGGACTCCGTGAGGTAATCGACGATCTTGCCCTTGCCTTCGTCCCCCCACTGGAGGCCGGTGATGATGGTGTTCATTTTAAAATTCTAAATCTCAAGCACTAAATTCGAGACGCAGACAGAGCAGGAGTGCTGGCTGAGGAATGATCAAAAAATCACTGCCATTCCTTCTTTCATCTGCGTCTATCTGCGTTCATCTGCGGTTGAAAATATCCACTTCTTCTTCGTTTCGGATTCCGCGCTTAATGCTTCGTGCTTTCGATCAGCGCGGCGAATTCCTTGAAGAAGTAGGAGGCGTCGTTCGGGCCGGGGGCGGCCTCGGGGTGGTATTGGACGCTGAAGACAGGGTGCTGCCTGTGGTGCATGCCTTCGACGGTGCCATCGTTGAGGTTGATGTGGGTGATTTCCACTTCGGGTGGCAGTGAGTCGGGATCGACGGCGAAGCCGTGGTTTTGCGAGGTGATGGAGATTTTCCCGCTGCGGAGATCTTTGACGGGTTGGTTGCCACCGCGGTGGCCGAACTTGAGCTTGAAGGTATTGCCGCCGAAGGCATGGGCGAGCAGTTGGTTTCCGAGGCAGATGCCGAAGATCGGCTTATTGCCGATGAGTTGGCGGAGTTCCTCGTGAATGTATCCGAGCGCCGCAGGATCGCCGGGACCGTTGGAGAGGAAGATGCCGTCCGGGTCTTTCGCAAGCACCTCGGCGGCGGTGGCGGTGGAGTTGACGACTTCCACGTCGAAGCCCGCCTGGCGCAGGCGGCGCAGGATGTTGAACTTGATGCCGAAATCGTAGGCGACGATGCGGTGGCGTAGGGGCGGCAGATCGTCGTAGGGGCCGGCGTGGCCGGTGGAAACGTTGGGCAGCACCCACTCGCGCGATTCGTCCTGCCAATGGTAGGCGGCGCTGGTGGAAACCTCCTTCACATAGTCCATGCCTTCCATCGATGGCGATGCCTTGGCTGCGGCGATGGCCTCCTGGCAGGTGAGTTCGGTGGTGACGCAGGCGCGCATCGCTCCAAGCGAGCGCAGGTGCTTGGTCAGCGCGCGGGTGTCGATACCCTCGATGCCGAGGATGCCGTGGCCGGCGAGGTATTCGGCGAGCGGCTGGCTGGAGCGCCAGTTGGAGGGAACCTCGCAGAGCTCGCCGATGACGAAGGCACGGATGTGCGGGGAGCGCGACTCGGCGTCTTCCGGGTTGACGCCATAATTTCCGATCTGCGGGTAAGTCATCGAGACGATCTGCCCGCGGTAGGAGGGATCGGTGATCACCTCCTGATAGCCGGTCATCGAGGTGTTGAAACAGATTTCCCCGGTGGTGGTTCCGGTGGCTCCGAACGCGGTTCCTTCGAAACAGCGTCCGTCTTCAAGGGCGAGAATGGCGTTGATGGGCACGGCGGGCGAAACCTAGGCAGCCGCTCCGGGGGATGCAAGAGCGAGCTTACTCGCGCGCCCGCGAATCGATCACGATCGTCACCGGACCGTCATTCACGAGGGCGATTTTCATCTCACCGCCGAAGACGCCGCGAGCGGCGGTGCTGTCGGTTTCCCGCTCGATGGCGGCGCAGAATTCTTCGTAAAGCGGTTCGGAGTGCGCCGGAGCCGCCGCGCGGAGGAACGACGGGCGGTTGCCCTTTTTGGTGGAGGCATGCAGCGTGAACTGGCTGACGACCATCACATCGCCGCCGGTTTCGACCACCGAAAGGTTCATTTTTCCCTCGGCATCGCCGAAAATCCGCATTCTGGCGATTTTCCCGGCAAGCCAGTCGGCATCTGCGGCGTTGTCGGTTTCCTCCACGCCAAGCAGCACGAGCAGACCGCGACCGATGCGGGAAATGGCTCTGCCGTCGATCGTCACGAAGGCCTCGAGCACTCGCTGGACGACTGCTTTCATGCGGGAACCTCAGGCGTGGGCGTGGTTTCCAGTGACCAGTTGCATCGCCTTGCGGGCGCTGCCGTAGGCTGCGGCTCCGTCGCCGCCGATCGCCCATTCGATGCGGGTGGTCGGCTCGTGCGGTGGCAGCGGGCAGCGCTGGTAAGGGAGCATCGCGCGCTCGGCGAAGCCCTTGCGAACTTCATTGATGAACCAGTCCCGGAAGCTCGTTTCGGCAAGACCGCCGCCGATGGTGATGAGGCCGGG
>JBGSUP010000026.1:0-1725 GCA_041753485.1 Akkermansiaceae bacterium | reverse complement strand
GCGCAGCATCGCCATCACCGGATAGCCGTGCAGCATAACGATGCGGATGTCCGGCGCGCCCTGATAGCTGATGTCGGTTAGAACCTTGGCCGGTCGCACGCGGTATTCGACAATCGCATGGTCCCGCTGGCCGCCGAGGCTGAAGAGGCCGGCCAGGATGTTGGCGACGTGATGGCGCAGTTCGTCGCCGGTGAGTGTCGCGCCGCTGGGTTTGAGATAGCGGCCCTCGCGATCACGGCCGTCGATGACGAGCACGCCCTTGCCGCCGGAGCCGCGGGCCGGCTTGATGACAAAGGCCGGGTGTCGCGCGAGCTTTTGTTCGAGTTTCGCGGCATCGTGCGGCGAGCGGACCACCGCGTGGGTCTCGGGCACCGAGAGCCCGTGGGCCTCGGCCAGCGCCTTGGTCTGGAGCTTGTCATCGACGAGCCGGTAGAGCCGCCGCGGATTGTTGGGCAGCAGGTAACAGGCGTTGCGCATGTTGATGCCAACCACGCCGTGCTCGCGGAGTTCTCGCGGGGTGAGAAGCCAGCGGTGCCACCACCTGCCGCGTTCCAACTGGAGGTTTTCCTGCATGGAATAAATCCGGGGGTGTCAGTGGTTGGCGAAGGTTTTGAAACGGATCAACTCGGAGATCCGGTAGCCGGTGTAGCGGCCGATGATCAGGATGCCGGCCAGCAGCACGAGCAACAACTCGGGGAAATAGAAAGCCCAGTATTGGATCTGGCCGACCTTCATGAAGAGGAAAGCCAGCACCGCCACCACCAGCGAGCCGCCGACTTGAATCAGCGCGCTGTGTTTCCCCTCCTCTTCCCAAATCAGCGACATCCGCTCGATGGTCCAGGCGATGATGATCATTGGAAACAAGGTGATCTGCACGCCGCCAGACATGCCCATGCGGTTGCTGATCACGCTCATGAGCATCATCAGCAGCGTGACGATCACCACGCAGGCGGCCACCCGCGGCACCACTAACAGATTGAGGCGGGACAGCAGGAAGCGGAACCACAAGCCGGCGCCAATGAGGATGGCGAACATGACCAAACCGCGGGCCAGCGGGATTTCCAGCAGTGCGAGCGCGAGCAGCACCGGCATGAAGGTGCCGAGGGTTGGCACGCCGATGATGTTGCGCAGTACCACCACCACGAAAGCCCCCAGGGGAATGAGCACGATGTAGCGAAACACCGCCCTTTCCGAGAGCGGAAGCCCGAGAATGGTGGAGACCAGCAGGGGAGAACTCCGCAAGTCCGAGAGGCTGGCCAGCGGAATCCGTTCCTTGGAAACGGTGAACGCGACCCGCGATCCCTCGCCGCCGGTCACATCCAGCAGCGGGCCGCCGCCACGGTGCCAGACAAACAGACTCCGGCCGTCGAGCACCGCGCCGGGCTCCGCCGGATCGCGCACATTCCAGTAGGCACCATCAAAATACTCCACCAGCGGCACCGGCGGCCGGCTGCCGCTGTCCTCCTCCAGGCGCACGCCATAGGCAATCCGCGCCGGGACCCCGGCCATTTCCAGCAGGTCGATGCCCATCAGAATGAGCGCGTTGGATTTGAACTCCTTCTCGTAATGGCGTTTCACCAGCATGAATTCCTGCGAGACCTCGCCATCGCGCATTTGATCGAAGATCGCCACGAACAGGGAGTCGGGATCGGTGGTGAGCGCCCTTGCGCGGCTGACGATGCTGTTGGCCGCCTCGCCAAGCGCGCCGGAAAACCCCGGATTTCC